>JBGUMY010000160.1:0-1467 GCA_045117095.1 Bacteroidaceae bacterium
CTCGATGATGGAACAGCTAAGGGTCGTACCATCGTAAGCGGCATCGCTCAGTGGTATGAGCCAGAACAGTTGGTGGGGAAGCAGGTGCTGTTTATCGCCAATCTGGCACCACGCGAGTTCAAGAACGGGTTGGTGAGCGAGGGCATGATCCTGTCGGCTGAGAACTACGATGGCAGCATCAGCGTGACAACGGTGGAGAAGGCTGTGAAGGGTGGAAGCCAGGTGTGCTAATGGGCTCCTGCGGGCGAACCGCAGGACACAAACAAAATAGTATTGAGACGAAGAATAGGCATAGGGGCTACGGTGCTGGTGGTTGGTGCGCTGGTTGTCTGGTGTGTCAGCCGTTGGGATGCGTGGTTTCACAATCCCGAGGAGGAGGCTTACGAGCCTTCGGAACTGCCAACAAGAGTGTTGTTGACGTTTGGTGATGAAAATGGACTTCAGAGCCGCAATATCAGTTGGATGTGTGGTAGTGAGGTGCAGAAGGCATCGGTAGAGTTGGTAGATTTGACAGACAGCACAGCACAGCAGACAGATGCTGTGGGCGAGGTGTTCGCGTCAAGAGGAGGCAAGGCGGCTTACTATGTGGCAAGATTGCGTGAGTTGAAGACAGGGCATACTTATCGCTATCGTGTCTGGACAGGAGACCAAGTCTCTGACTGGTTTGCCTTTCAAATGCCAGCAGAGGAGAGTCAAGAGACCTCGTTCCTTTTCATGGGCGACATCCAAGATTCTATCGGCGGCATTGCCAACAAACTGCTTAAGGAGGCCATCAACAAGAATCCAGAGGTAGAGTTCTTCGTGCAGGGAGGAGACTTGACAGAACGGCCCACTGACGCCTATTGGCAAGAAACCTTCGAGACCCTCGACTCTGTAGGACAAGCCATGCCTGTGCTGACTGTGACAGGTAACCACGATTATCTGAAGAATGTGGTCTGCACCCTCGAACGACGTTTCTCTCTCATTAATTCCTACTTCTTGGATTCGATGGTGGGGGAAAATCAGGTGTTCAGCGTCCGCTATAAGAACCTGCAACTCTTCTGCCTCGACAGCAACAGGGAGTTCTTCTATCTATGGACACAACGTGAGTGGTTGGAAGAGAAGTTGAAGGAGAGCAAGGCCAAATGGAAGATTGTAGTACTGCACCATCCGCTCTATTCCACACGGAAGAAGACCAACAACATCATCCAGCGATGGATGTTTGATGACCTCGTGCAGGAATATGGTGTTGACGTCGTGCTGCAAGGACATGAACATGTCTATGCAAGGATGACCAACCCTCAACCCTCGACCCTCAACTCTCAACCCTCAACGCCCGTCTATACGGTCAGCCACTGCTCACCCAAGAACTACGAAACCCTGTTTCCTGATGGATTTGATAAGTTCGAGAAGGGCAGTCGCTATTATCAGAAAGTGCGTACGCATGGTGACACCCTTTTCCTGACCGCCATAGATGCCAATACGCAG
>JBGUMY010000161.1:0-1415 GCA_045117095.1 Bacteroidaceae bacterium
TTCCCAGGTTGGCATTGCGAATGCACAGCGATGGGACGCAAATATTTAGGAGCCCACTTCGACATTCATGGAGGTGGGATGGATTTGATCTTTCCACACCATGAGTGCGAAATTGCACAAGCAGTAGCCAGTCAAGGCGATCAGATGGTGACTTATTGGATTCACAACAACATGATTACCATCAATGGACAAAAGATGGGCAAATCGCTTGGAAACTTCATCACCCTACCCCAGTTCTTTAGTGGTGACCATCCAAGCCTTGCACAAGCCTACTCACCCATGACCATCCGTTTCTTCATCCTGCAGGCTCACTACCGCTCTACAGTTGATTTCAGCAACGAAGCCCTCCAAGCAGCAGAGAAAGGTCTCGAGCGTCTTCTTGATGCATGGAAATCCCTTCAGGGCATCCAACCTGCCGACAAAGGGTCTGTGGGTCTTGAATTTGCCGAGTCCCTCAAACAGAATTGCTACGATGCCATGTATGATGACTTCAACACCCCTATTGTTATCTCTCATCTGTTTGATGCAGCTAAGACCATCAACACGATTGTTGACAAGAAAGAGTCTATCTCTTCCGAGGCTTTAGAGGCTCTCAAGGATACCTTCAAACTCTTTGCCTTCGACCTTCTGGGCATCAAACCATCGGCATCTGTAGGTTCTGCCAATGGCATGAGCGATGCACGTGAAGAGGCTTTTGGAAAGGTGGTTGATATGCTGCTCGAACAGCGTTCAAAAGCCAAGGCCAACAAAGATTGGACAACCAGCGACATGATTCGAGACAATCTTGCCGCTTTAGGCTTTGAGGTGAAGGACACAAAAGATGGCTTCACTTGGAAACTGAACAAATAACCTTGAATTGGGAAATAGTTTATTTGATATCTCTCATGATTAAGAAATGGAAAAGCTGAAAAAGATATTCTTGATTCTATCGCTCGTTTTCATTGCCATAGGGTTTGGAGCGAGCATTTGGCTTTACACCGTGTTGCACGATACTACTTCCATCATCATGATGGTGGCTTTCTTTCTTGCCCTCATCTGGTATGGATGGAATGTTCGGAATATGATACAAAAGTAAAAAAAGAACGAAAAAAAGGAGAAATTCATTAAACCCTTTCCTTTTTATGTAGTCATATCGAACAAATAACGTAAACACTTAAGACAAATGTATATCATAAAAACTATCTCATGAAAGGAATTTGAATATGAAAAGATTCATTCTTGCAGCACTTGCAATGGTGCTTGTCTCTGTTGCCACAATGGCACAGAACGGACGTAACCGGCAGTTCAATCCTGCTCAGATGTACACTACGATGGCTGAGAATTTGGCCAAGCAGCTGAAACTGAAGAAAGAAAAGGCTGATGCCTTCAAGTTGCTCTATGTGGATTATCAAAACGCTCGTGCCAAGGCGGAAAAT
>JBGUMY010000162.1:0-6416 GCA_045117095.1 Bacteroidaceae bacterium
AGGGACGATATGGATGAATATTTTTGCTTTAAATACAACCAGTGGTGCCATCAGGAAAGGCAACGAGAGAAACTGGCACAACACGCAATCGAACGAACAGAATGTCTGACTGCCAAAGTGTCCTGCATGTGGTTGATGATGCACACACTCCTCGCACTCATCCTCTTCCAGATGAAGCTCTGGATGTATATGAAACGATGACAACAACAGCATCGGCAGGAACACTGCCAACAACACAATCGAAGAAATATGTCGCTTTATTGTCATTTTCATGCTGCAAAGGTAGTGAAATTCGAGCGAAGAATAAAAAAAATCAGAATTTATCTTTTATTCCGCACCGATGGAACAGTGAGAGCATGAGCATTATTCAAAATGAAAAGGGAATTTTTCACGTTTATGACCTCTATACTTGTCAAAATCACATATTTTGGGTATTGTGGCATCGTCGGAAAGTGCGTACCTTTGCACCCGAAAACTTACAAGTGAATCTTTACTCATAATAATATAGATGGATCCGTGTCGTGAGACACCGACTTCTAAGAATTACGTAAACCATAAAATGTTAGAGACAAAAAAGACCGCCTCCTCTGCTCGTGACGAACAAAGGGGGCGGTTAATATCTTAATTCTTAATTTTTAATTGACTTCGTCGAGCTCTAAAGGTTCTTCACTTTTTCTTAACTCTTAACTCTTAATTCTTAATTAAAGAAGACTCTTGACTACAATCTCACGCCCACAGATGCGTTGATGTACCAGTCGTTCAGATGGCCATGCATCGCGTCGTGCTTGTAGTTGAAGTTGTTGAACTGGCCATTGGCATTGATGAAATAGCGTTTCCAGTTGTAAGTGATAGAAAGACGCGTGGTGAAGTTCAGGGCAAGGCGGTTGTTGCGTGAGCGCGAGCCTGTGCTTTGTATTTCATACCTGTTTAGATACTCATTTTCTAATCCAGCTTCTATCTCATCAAAATTCACATCATCATATCCTTCAGCACCTTCCTTTTTCATCTCTTTCGCATATTCTATGAAAGCATATAATAAAAGTTTTTCTTTCGAAAGTTCCTTAAAATTGCTCGTATATGTGTTGATTTTAGTGCGGTTCACAACCGTCAACATTGGCATGAACATGCCACTGATGAGCCATCCCTTGGCGGGCACGAAGTTATAGGCGTAGCCAGCACCCAGAGCCAACTGATACTGACGCAAACGTCCAATTCCATCCATCCAATAGATTAATTCGGCATTACGTTGGTCATTATATTTGAAATCCGCATAGTAGCCCATCACTCCAACGATAGGTGATCCTGCCGAACGAGCCTGAATGGTCTTCTGGTTATAGGCAGCAGCATAAGAGAATTTCTTGTGGTTGAAGATGTAGAAACCGTCGAAAATTAAGGTATGGATGGACATGTCAGAGGGTAATTGTTCCTTTTCCGTCTCATCCCATCCGTAGGTTTCTCCCCAATCAGATAATTGGTAGTCTTCCGTTGCTTCATCATAATCCGTCACTTCTCTGCCTTGCACAGCTCCAGCATAGTGAGTTCTCAGAGTTTTCGTCTTGAACTTGTGCCAACGAAAGTTCAAAGCAAACCAGCGCCCCGTGCTTCTCAACGAAATGTTCTGACTCTTGTCACCACCTATAGGGAAAGAATAACTGGCGCTCAATCCCTTGTAGCCCACTTTCACACCCAGCGAGGTCGATACGCGAGTCATGATACGTGGGTCGGTTGCCATGTCGCCCACACCCCTGATGAAAGGCATCGTGCCCTCACCGTCGAGCAGTTCAGCTCCATCAACGGTGGAGTGCATCTGCAAGTCTGTTTGCGACACACGGCTCTTGATGCTGACCTGCCAAGGCAGCTTAGGGGTCTTGATGTAGTTGGTATCCACACCATGCACCGTGGTGGCATCGGCGATTTTCTTCACTTTGTGGAAGAGGCCCTTTTTCCCTCCCTCTTCTTGTGCCATACAAATGGATGATGCCAGCAAAACGATTAGGCTGACAACGATTTTCTTGTTCATTAATCTTGTTTTCATGTTTTTGAAGTTATAGTTAGTTATTAATATTTGTATCAGGGTTTGAATACAATAATGAGTGATTTGGGTGCAAAGATATACAATTTTTCACAACACGCACATATTTTTGCACAATAAAATGCAGATAAAGTACATTTATATCAAATTTTTGTTAAATATTAGGAGTTGTTCTATCAAGTAGCGCCTGTCAAAAACGGTTGTGTATGCTGATTCATCGCTTTTTCCCCGTCCATTTGTCCCAAAATCGTGCAGAATATCCCAAAAGCTTGTGGGGATAAGCAGAAAGGCATACCTTTGCAGCGTCGAAAGTTGGTGATGAAAAAGAAAAATGAAAAAAATCTCAAGATTGTGTAGTTTTTCATCATCACCCTGCGTCTAATGGGTAAAAAACAAATTGAACAAGACAACAATGAACAATGTAGAAAGACAGTTTGCGCAAACCGTTGCAGAACACAAGAGCACCATCTACACCGTGTGCTACATGTTCTCGCAAGATGCCGACGAGGTGAACGACTTGTTCCAAGAGGTGCTGGTCAATCTCTGGAAAGGGTTCGAGAACTTTGAGCATCGCAGTGACATCAAGACGTGGATTTATCGCGTCGCTCTCAACACCTGTATCTCCATCGACAGAAAGAAGCGACGCGCATCCAAGGTCAAGTTGACGATGGACATCAACCTCTTTGAAGACCAAGACGCGGACACGCGCCAGGTGGATATGCTCCACAAGCGCATTTCTAAGCTCCAACCCTTCGACCGTGCGATTGTCCTGCTCTGGCTTGAGAACCTCAGTTACGAGGACATCGGACAGATAGTCGGCATCACCGCCAAGAACGTCAGCGTCCGTCTGTTCAGAATCAGAGAACAATTAAAGAACATGTCAAACGATTAAAAACTTACCCATTATGCAAAACGATTTTGAATTGGAAAACATGCGTCAGCAAATGGCCATGCTCAAGAATAAGCTGGAAAAGCAGGAGATAGTGAACGACGGCTTCGTGCGCCGCTCGATGAAGAAGGAAGTGAGCAGCATCACGCGCTACTACGTCATCTTGATCATCATGGGCATCTTCATGATTCCTTACAGCTACGCGGTCTTCGTTAAACTGTGCCATTTCTCTCTGGCCTTCGGAATTACTACCATCATTTTCATGATTGTCTGCACTGCAGCCACCTACTACAACAAGCGCAAGATCAGCGACCCCGATCTGATGAGCAACAGTCTGGTGGAGGCTCGCAAGAAAATAGCCAGTGCCAAGAAGTTCGACACCGATTGGCTGAAGATTGGCATCCCCGCCCTCATCCTCTGGCTCAGTTGGTTCTCCTTCGAAGCCTATCAGGCAAATTTCTTCCTCTTCTTGGGAGGCTGTGTTGGAGCAATTTGTGGTGCTATCGGCGGATTTATGGCTCACCGCAAGACCCAGCGCCAATATCAGGGAATCATCGACCAGATAGAAGACCTGACCGCAGAGAAATAAATAATCAATAAAGTATATCATAAGTTCAACCCATTAAAACAACAAAACAATGAAGAAAATGATTTTCGCCGTAGCATTGGCTTTCGGTTTCATGACCAGCACGGCACACAACAATGAACAAAACGAACAGGTGAATCAACAAGGCATCGCTAACCTCGATGGCGCAAGCGTGGAAACCATCCAGCCCTATCTGCAAGAAGTGCGCAATGCACAGTCGCGTGAGGAGTTGCTGAAAGTGATGTGCTCACTCGATGCCAAAGGATTCGACACCGCCCTCTTCGACCTTGAGGTGAAGACCAGCCCATTCGACGATTCAGAATACATGGTGCGCGTGGAACCCAGCGCCGCAACCCTCCCATGGGAATATTACGCCAAGCCCAACGAACAGCAGCAGGCCGTGGTGGATGCCATCAGAAGTCAGAACAAGGAGCTCTTCATGAAGGTTGGTTACAGCGATGCAGAGGCTGAGCAGAAGATGCAGGCAGCATGGATCATCGAGCACCAGATGGGCATCAAAGCGCTCCATCAGACGGGTCAACAGCCAGCGCAAGCAGCCAACCACATGATGTCATGGGATCAGTTGTGCAACGACTACAAAGGCATCGATTGGGACACCTACCGCGACATCATCGGTTGTCCGAAAGACATCAACATGGTCATCATTCCTCAGGAAGAACCACTCCACATGGCCGAGTACATCCTCACCAACACTGGCATCGAGAGTCTGAAAGCCTACATGGAACTCCACGTCATCAAGACGAAGGCTACCAATTGAAAACAGAAAAAATAATAAATGATGAGGGTGTGCCTATTTTGACACACCCTCATCTCTTTTTTATGATAAGTTCTACATCTATCAGAATCTCACGTACATCTCTGCCCAAAGCTCGTTGTAGTTGGGGTTGGCGAGCTGGCGGTTGTGGACGTAGTTGTACTGGAGTTGGAGCATCAGGTTCTTGTGGATTTGGAAGTTGGGGATGATGCTGTAGATGCTCTTGGTGGAGTCCCAACACTTGGTGGCTCGGTAGGCATCGTACTTGGCATAGACTTTGAGCCAGGGGGTGCAGGGAATTCCAACTGTGGCATACCAGCCATCGGCCTTGCCCTCACTCGCGTAATTGGCGAGGATGCCCTGAGCATGGGCATATTCGGCACGTACAGTCCAGTCGTTGTGCTCATACTTCACACCTGCTGCCCAGCGGTTGCGGTCGTACTCCACACCAGCTGCGTCCACATAGCTGCCAGTCCACCCAAAAATACCGATGAAGAGGTCTTTGATGGGCTGCACCTGAAGAGAGCCGATAAAATCCTTCTTTCCGTTCTTGTCACTTGTATTGATGCCCTGACCATTCATCACCTGCAACTGATAGTGGATGAATCGGTGACCGTCTTTCTTCGAGGGGAAGAGGTCGCCCTGCACCTGCAAGCCTTGGTCACGGCCGCCATTGCCGACGTTGCCGTCCTTGTCACCAATGCCTGCCAAGTTGTTGGACACCTGCGAGTAATCTCCAGCGCCCACATCCCAGGGGTTGTATGGATTTTCAAAGCTGAATGCACGCTTGTACTGACCCACTTTGATGGCGAGTTCCTTCCAATGTGACCACTCCACGAAGTAGTCCTTCATGTGGAAAGCAGAGTTGTTGGTCTGCATCTGAATACGATACTTGAAGTCAGTGAGGATGGTGCCGTCCACATATAGACGAATCAGCCGCTGGCTGAAGCCTGCGCCACCCTTCGCACCATCCATGTCGCTATAGGCATACTTGCCGATGAAGTAACCTCCGAACTTGGGGGCTGAAGCGTAGTCGGTCAACTTCCTGCTGTAGGCGGGCTTGCCCTCAGGAGCGGGAGACGCACTCTGGAACGCACTCGCCAAACTGTTGTTCACAAGTTCGGTGATGAAGCCTGCACCAGGGGTTCCGTTCGGCTCAAATTCTGATGTCTCAATTCTTTCTTCGGCAGGTGTGTTCACCTCCAGCCTCTCGTCGTTCTCTGCCATGAGAGGCAGTGTGGCAAATGTTGCCAATAAAACTGTCGATAAAATCTTTTTCATACTTGTTTAATATATTGCCTTAGTGATTATTGTTTATGCCTTTTGTTCATTTCGTCTCCTTTTTCACTTTCTTATTCAGTTTTTTCAACTTCTTCAGAGCCGATTTTCCTGCCTGTTCGCCCAATGTGATCATCTTCGCAATCTTGGCGGGGGTGAAATCCTCTGCGCCATACCCCTTCAGTTTGGGGTTGATATAGACATCGGTGTCAGCGCTGTTCTTCCGATACTTCTTCAAGTCCACCCTGATCAAAGACATTAAGCCCGACAAATTGGTGTTCTTGTTCACGGTCAAGTCCACTGCTATCACATAGTCGGCTCCCATGTCACGAGCCACATCCACAGGCAGATTGTTCAGCACACCACCATCCACCAGTTGCATGTTGCCTATCGTGACAGGCTTGAAAACCACAGGGATGGCCATGCTGGCACGCATCGCCTGTGCCAAATCCCCCTCGCTGAGCACCACTTCACGCACTCTTTTCACATCCACAGCCACACATCGGAAAGGAATGGGGAGTGAGTCGAAGTCCGTCACAACTCCTCCTGTCATATCTCTCAATGTCCTCACAATGCTGTCGCCCATCAGCGACCCTTCGAACAATTTCAGCCAAGACTGGTTTTTGAAGAGCGAGTCAAGCTGTTCACTCCGATAGCCCAACGAGTAGAGTCCTCCCACTATCGAGCCTATACTGGTGCCGACTATCATGTCAATAGGCACTTCTGATTGCTCCACATACTTCAGCACACCGACTGTGGCAGCTCCTTTAGCACCGCCACCGCCCAAGACCAATGCCACCTTCGGGCGATGAGACTCATTGTAACTCCCTGATGACTGTGCAACCAACGGAAGGCT
>JBGUMY010000163.1:0-3367 GCA_045117095.1 Bacteroidaceae bacterium
AACTGAACATATATCGATTCGATATGAAGTCGGAATTAACATTTGAGGCTAAATCGGAAGAATATAGTTATCATTTTATCAACAACCACTTAAAACAAAATCTGTATGGACATCAACGCAAGACAAATTGCCGCAACTTCTTCCAAATCAATTTTGAACAAGAATGGGAGAAAATTAATTGGTTTGCCATCGTTATTCCGAACTTAAAGCGTAGGCAAGTATTTTTTCTTTCCATATTTATAATCAATGATGCGGTACCACTCTTCGGGGACAAGGTACTTACCATCCACGTGGTCGATGCAGAGGAGCTGAAACTCATTTTTCTGAGAGTTGAACCGGACAAGGATGCGGTCGGTTATGCGGATGAAGTGAGAAAAGTCTCTGTACTCCTCCACGATGTGAAAGGCTTGATTTCTGTGATTTCTCACATAGCTGTGTTGTGATTGCGTGAACTTTTCCGCAGGAATCCGATAGTCATCTCCTGCCAGCACATACAATCTTCCTTGCACTTCTCCCATGCTGGAGGGGTTGGATTTCTTTCCGTATTTGTAGTGAACAGCGTATTCCTTCATGTAAGCAGAGTCTGTCATCTGCTGGATGAAGTCGTTGACCCATCGAGTTTCGAAAGGCATCGGAACAGGGAAGTCTTCGGCTTTCTTCTCGATGAAATATTGCATCGAAGCGGTGTACATTTCCCCTTTCCCATACATCTTGCAAATGAACTTGTCCTCTTTGTCATGAGAGTTTGATGCCGTCAATTCGATGGTGTCGCCATGCAATGTATGTGATTCCACATGCTTCAGGTCGCTGAAAGAATTGTTGACGAGTTTGTTCCTGATGCTGTTGATGGAATCTTTGTTGATATTCCACTGCCATGTGAAGATTTGGCGGAAAGTTTCTCCTCCCACCCATTCCAGTCTCTGCGGATATGGCAGGTTTTGGATACCCAGTTGTTGTGTGGTCTGATCAAACCATGATAATGGAAGCCATGCTTTGGGATTCCCTTTTTCCACTTTCAATCCGTCATAGTCAAGCAGGTGAACAACCTTCCCATGGTCGTATGACTGCATGGTTTCATAGCCATCAGGCAGGGTGAAAGTGGAATCCACATGGTCGACAAATAAGACGGTGTAGCGTCCGAACTTGTCCTTTTTTGCAAATATGTGTTCTGGTGCCATTTCTGCACAGCCGTATGCAAGCCCGGTATTATATTGAAACAGACGTATGATGTAGTCTCCAAAGCCCGTATAATCGTAATAGAATTGCTTATCTAAGTTGTTGTGCAGATAATTGAACAATACCCTATGTAATGTGAAAGCTACCACATCCGCTTTTTCTTTTGGAAAGATATAGAGCGTGCCACTACATCCTCCTTCCTCCACTCCCCATCTGTCACCACCTTCGAATAACTTCATCTCACCCGTCTTTGGGTCACGGACTTGAATCTGATACAAGAGTTCTGGGTATAATTTGTCCTTCTGTGTGTTGTACCGATATGAAACAGAGTGAGTTTCAATCCCATTCTCATGGCCGATGTTTTCGATGATGGAACGGACGGCATTGAAATCAAGCGTTTGCGTGGTTTGCTTTTCTGTACTCTGTTTGTGATAGCCCATCACAAGAGGGCTGTATTGACGCTCTGGATGATAGGAGAAAAATGCGCTTTCTTTCGCAGGCTTATACTCAAACACATGATACCTTTCGTATAGTTTGGCAACAGCATTATCGAAAGTGGCTAATGCTAATGCATAATCAATGCTTCCGTCTGTTCCAAAAGAAGTCTTACGATGGTGACAGGCAACAGCATCAGCCGATGCATCGAGGAAATACTGCAAAATGGTGTCTTTGAGCATTTGATGCTGATAGTGATTAATGTTATTGTCTTTAGTGATGTCGTAAGCATGTTCATAGCTAAAGGATTCCGTCAGTGCGTCTTCTCCTCTGGCGATGCTACATAGAAGTCCCATGGGATGGTTATCGTTCAAATAACGAATCAGTGTCTGGATTTTGTTCTCCTTTTGTGCATGGACAGCGACGACATTCAACAGCATCGCCAAGATTAAGATATAATGTTTCATTGTTTGTTCTTTTAATATGGATAGTCAATGGTTTGAAAAACTTCGTCGCATTCTCGTTTTAGTTTTTCTGACAAAGCGATATACTCTGCCATTGGGTCTGGACACGATATCACCCCAAACACACTATCGACAGAAATCAGGTCGCTCTGATCATCCTCGGTGTCCGACGGATGGGGTGAAGCCTTGGAGGAGGGAAGCGTGACAAGGAACGATTGGGGCATCATTTCTGATGTATCTGCCAGCGGTGTTTTTTGCGGTTTCCCTTTCTTGGGTTGGGTGGTTTGTACCGTCCGAGGTTCGGCAGTCCCGTCTTTCTCACTTTCGGGTGATGTCCGAATGATCATCACGATGCCAGCCACACAGGCGGCCACCAGCCAAGGCCAAAGGACGATGCGGCGGGCTTTCTGTTGAGTGTTCGCCACGATGAGGTCAAACTCCCTTGCCTTCTCGTCAGAAAGGGTGAAATCATCCGCAAGATGGTTGGTGGAAAGCAAAAGTTGGCGCACAGCCTCTTCCTCGGCAGAGAATTTGCCGTCGCTAAGCTGATAGAAGCGGGCAAGAGCCTGTTCTTCCTCTACCGTCGTTTCGCCATCCAGATAACGCTGGATGAGCTGTTGGCGCAATGTGTTGTCATTTAAGTCTTTCATTGTTGTCCTCCTTTCCGCAGCAGTCCCAATATGAATCTTCGAGCCGAAGAAATCATGGTCTTGGTACTTTGTTTGGTGGTGTTGCAAATGGTTGAAATCTCATCTAAACTCATGCCCTCGCTCCTCATGGTCAGCATCTGGCGCTGGGTCTTGGGCAACTGATTGAGTGCTGTTTGAATCCACTTCTGCGTTTCGTCCTCAATGAGACGCTGATCAGCCCCTCCTGTGTCCTCCACATCGCCAGCCTCTATGGACTCGAACCTCATGCGGTGTTGGCGCAAATGGTCAATGCACACGTTCTTGGCAATTGTGACAGCAAGGGCTTCAGGGCTATCGTAACAGTCCAATCGTCCACGCATCTGCCACAGCCTGAAGAGGGTCTCCTGCACCATGTCTTCCGCCTCCTCTGGCAATTGCTTGATGGCCAAGAACCGCTCGCACAATTGCACCAATTGCGGACGCAGGGTGTTGGCTATATGTTCAAACGCTTCTGTCGTCATTTTTGATGTCACTCTACAAAGAAGACGTAAAAGTTCCACAAAGGTAAACAAAAAAAGCGGAAAAAATGTATTTCCGCTTCCTTTTTTGTTTACAACATTCATGTTACGTCCTACGAATAAACCCACAAAAATCTTCAAAAAG
>JBGUMY010000164.1:0-3557 GCA_045117095.1 Bacteroidaceae bacterium
TGTGCTGATTCAGGCTTGGTATGATGTGGAGTATCTCTTCACGGTCAATGAGACGGTGTTCAATCCGCCTCCCAAGGTGAAGAGTGCTGTCATCCGTCTCACTCGCAATGGCAAGACCGCTTTGGGATGTGACGAGCAGTTGTTCCGTCGTATTGTCAAGACTGTTTTCACGATGCGCCGAAAGATGATGCGCAATGGCATGAAGCAGATTTTGGGCAAGGATTCTCCGATGCTGGCTGACCCTATCTTCACCCAACGCCCAGAGCAATTGTCGGTGCAGGATTATGTGGATTTGACCAATCGGGTGGAAGCTGTTCTTCGAGAGAACGTATGACAGAAAGACCCATCAAAAGAAACAGGCGAGGATGTCACTTCTCGCCTGTCACTTTGTTTTGCTTGATGAGTTCGTCTCTGATTTTGAACGTCAAGTGTATTTGTCCTGAATAGTTGCGGTTTTCATATTGCGTCCTGACCACGTGCAGCATCTGTGGCAGCGTGTTGTCCAGGTCTTTGATGTGAACGCCGCTGACTAATTGGAGTTCCTTCTCATAGGTGTGCGTCTCGAACCATTTGATCAGTTCGTCCACCTCTTCTTTGGTGTATGTTGGTTTATACATAATAATATATGTGTTGATAGTTATCTTTTCAATAAGTTGACCATCTCTGTCGCTGCCCGTTTGCTGGCTCCTGCTCCACCCAATATCCTGTTCATTTCCTCATAGTCGTCCAGCATCTGCTGACGTTTGGCTCCACCTGGCAGAATGTCGCCAAGACATCGGATGACGTTCTCTTTCGTCATGAGGGAGGCCACCAGTTCCTGTACAATCTCCTTGTCCACCACGAGATTGACCAACGAGATGTACTTCACCTTGAGCAGTATGCCTCTCAACCAAGTGAAGAACTTAGGGAATTTGATGGCATAGCAAACCACCTGTGGCACACGTAGGATAGCGGTTTCCAGCGTGGCTGTGCCCGATGTGACTAAGGCTGCCACAGATTCTTTCAGCACCTGATAAGTCTGTCCGAACCGTATCTCCACATCGATGTCCTTGGGGATGTATTGCCTGTAGTAGGTTTCGTCGATGTTGGGCGCACCAGCAATCACCAGCTTGTAGCCCTCAAATTGTGAGGCACATTCCAACATCATCCTGAGATTGTCCTTGATTTCCTGCTTACGACTGCCTGCCAAAATAGCAATCTGTTGTTTGGCTCCATCGGTAGGACATTGCACATCTTTCATCTGGGCTTCCACCGCATCCACACATGGATTGCCCACATAGTGTATCTTGTATCCTCGCTCTTCAAACCACTTCACCTCGAAGGGTAGGATGGAGAACAGCTCGTCCACATCGCGCTTGATGTTCTTGATGCGATACTCCTTCCAAGCCCAAATCTTGGGGCTGATGTAGTAGAACACCTTGCAAATGCCTTGGCTGTGTACATACTTGGCGATGTCGAGATTGAAGCCTGGATAATCTACCAATATCACTACATCAGGTTTCCATTGAGCGATGTCTGCCTTGCATTGCCGCATATTCCTCAAGATGGTGGGCAAGTGTAACAGCACGGGGATGAAGCCCATGTAAGCCATCTCTCGATAGTGCTTCACCAGCGTCCCTCCCACGGCAGCCATCTTGTCACCACCCAAGAAACGGAACTCAGCCGAAGCATCCTGTTGCTTCAGTTCTGCCATCAGATTCGAAGCGTGCAAATCGCCCGAAGCCTCTCCTGCTATCAGATAATACCGCATCTATCTCTTATCTCTAAACCCTTAATTTCAAACTTTCTTAACTCTTAATTAAAAAAGATTCTTTCTTAACTCTTAACTCTTAATTCTTAATTCTTAATTAAAGAAGACTTTCTTCAGTTTCTCCCTCGTCTCATACGATGTCATGTCCAGCTGCAAAGGCGTCACAGCCACATATCCATGCTGGAAAGCCCAAGTGTCGCTCTCCTCGTCATTCTCGTCATGAGGCGCATAATAGCCAGCAATCCAATAATACTTGCCACCTCGTGGATGGTCTCTCTCCACCCATTCCTCATGCCAGTCACCCATACCCATCTTGCAAATCTTCATTCCCTTCAGAGGCTCCACATCAGGTATGTTCACATTCAGACACACCTCGATGGGCAGACCTTCGTCCAGCACTATCTTCACGATTCGCTGCACATACTCCTTCATGTAGCTGAAATCAGCGTCAGCAGCTGTCTTGCCGCTTGAGAAAGCGATGGAAGGGACATGTTTGATGCAGCCCTCCAGAGCAATCGACATGGTGCCTGAATAGTGTGCGTTGACAGCACAGTTGTCACCATGATTGATGCCACCCAGCACCAAATCGGGGTAGTGAGGCAGCAACTTCTCAAAAGCCATCTTCGTGCAGTCGTTGGGTGTGCCCGTACAAGCCCACACCGTCAGGCTTCCCATCGTGGCTGTTCCTTCCTCATATTTAATAAATGTGTTCTGCACAGGTGTTTGACTGGTGATGCTCATGCTTGCACCACTTCGTCCACCGTCAGGAGCCACAATGAAGACATCCCCATACGGTCTCACCATTTCCGCCAACTGCTTGATGCCCTCAGCATCATAGCCATCATCGTTGCTTATAAAAATCAGTTTATCCATTGTTCAATCGGTTTTCGAGCACAAAGGTACTGCTTTTCTGCGGGGTTTCTTGCCTAAAAACAGGAAAAATTGCTGTTCTTTGAAAAAAAAACGAGAAATCCTTTGTCAGTTTCCGAAAAAGCAGTACCTTTGCATCGCATTTCCGAAAGAGGGGTACTTTTTCAGGGATTTGCTGAAAGAAAATTGGGATATGGTGTAATTGGCAACACAACAGATTCTGGTCCTGTTATTCCTGGTTCGAGCCCGGGTATCCCAACCAAAAGATGCTAAATGCCACAGAGTGTTTAGCATTTTTTATTTTCTCAACTCTTAACTCTTAACTCTTAACTAAAGTTTTTCAAACTTTCTTAATTCTTAACTCTTAATTCTTAATTAAAGAAGACTCTCACCTGATGGATCGGCTCTGGAATTCAAATTATGTCAAAGTGTGGTGTGCCAACTTCATGATATTTTTCTCGTTCATGGTGGTCACACCCTTGCTGCCACTCTATTTGAGCGAGACCTATCAGGCAGACAAGGACACCATCGGATTGGTGCTGTCAGGCTACACGCTCACGGCACTCTTGGCACGTCCCATCGCAGGGTATCTGGTTGATAGTTTCCCACGCCGCATTGTTCTGCTCACCAGTTACTTCCTCTTTTTCGCCTTTTTTGCTGGCTATCTGATAGCGGGCACCATGACCCTCTTTGCCATCATTCGCACGGCTCATGGAGCGCCTATGGGTTCTGTTACGGTGGCTAACAGCACCTCAGCCATTGATGTGCTTCCTTCTTCACGAAGAGCGGAAGGAATCGGCTATTATGGATTGTCCAACAACCTTGCCACCAGCATTGCACCCACCGTCGGACTGCTCATCTATGATACCATCAACAACTACAACATCATATTCCTCATCGCCCTCTGTACCTCCTGCATCGGACTCTGCATCAACGC
>JBGUMY010000165.1:0-2658 GCA_045117095.1 Bacteroidaceae bacterium
CATCATCCGCTGAACAGCCAACCCCTCCCCCATCTCAGGAAGAGCCTGGCATCTTCTGCGGACAATGCGGACAAAAAAATCCTCTAGATGCTTTGTTCTGCTGTGCATGTGGCTCAAGTCTACAGCAAACAGCACAAGAAAACCCCACTCCTCCCGATGCTTGAGTTCTGGCCAAATTCACAACAACACAACAGCAGCGACACGCTTTCCACGAAGCACGTCGCTGCTGTTACTATCTCAACACGTTGCCTGAAGCGTCGGCGATGTCGATTGATGACCTTTCAACTTCCATTCAACTCAACTTGCGAAAGTTGTATTAAATATATTAAATATATTTGGTATTTCGCTCGATTTGCTGTACCTTTGCACCGTTTTTATGAGAAGTCAAAGGTTCATAGCGTTTTTTCTCGTACTGATCACAGTATTATCCATGACGGCTCTCAACCATCCGTTGGTCGGCAAATCCTATCAAATTGTCGGCCAATGTGCCGTTGATAGCGTGGAAGAAATGAGTGACACCTTGATAGATGAAGCCATTGGGGAGACGTTGGTCAATGAACATGTGACGGATACTCTTGTGAAGCCCGTCAACGAAAATGACTCTTTGCTGCTAAGCCTCGATTCGCTCAAGGCACGTTTTGACCGTGAGCATGGCATCAACTCAACTTCAACCGCTACCCAATGGAATGACTCTGTGGCTGCCGCTGAGGATTCCATCCAGAAGTCGCAGAAGACAAGTGCGCTCGAAGCCCCTGTGGTGTATGAGGCCAAGGACTCCGTGACCTTCTTCATGGGCACCAAGAACGCCTACCTGTATGGCAACGCTGATGTGAAGTATCAGAAGATTGACCTGAAGTCGGAAAACATCCGCATGAATATGGACAGTTCCACCGTACATGCTGTAGGTGCGGTGGATACGTTGGGCAAGAAATATGGTGAACCTGTATTCAAGGATGGTGGTGATGAGTATGAGATGGAGGCACTCTCCTATAATTTCAAGACCAAGAAAGCATATATCAACAACCTCTACACCTCACAGGAGGAGGGTTTCATCACCTCGGAACATGCCAAGAAAGGCAATGATGGCTCTTACTATGCAAAGGGCGGCACTTACACAACCTGTGATGAGGAACATCCTCACTTCTACATCCGCATGTCAAGAATGAAGGTACGTCCAGGCAAGAGCGTGTTTTCAGGCCCTGCATGGTTGGTGGTGGAGGATGTCCCCCTCCCCCTGGCACTTCCCTTTGCCTACTTCCCCATCACAGGCACCTACTCCAGCGGTTTCATCATGCCAACCTATGGCGATGAGTCCTCGCGTGGCTTCTATCTGAGAGATGGTGGCTACTACTTTGCCATCAGCGATTATATGGACTTGAAGGTGACAGGCGAAATTTTCACCAAGGGTTCATGGGGCATCGGCACGCAGACCACCTACAAGCGTCGTTACAAATACAGCGGCAATTTCTACTTCAACTATCAAGTGACGAAGGAGGGCGAGAAGAACATGCCCGACTATGAGGTGATCAAGAACTTCAAGGTGCAATGGAGCCACCGAACCGACCCCAAAGCCTCTCCCAACAGTTCTTTCTCAGCCAGTGTGAATTTCGCCACCCAGTCGTATGAGAAGAACAACCTCTCGTCGCTCTACAACCCCACGTCCTATTCGCAGAGCACACGAACCTCGTCCATCAGTTATTCCCATACCTTCCCGAAGATAGGTCTGTCGATGTCCAGTTCGTTCAACATCTCGCAGAACATGCGCGACTCCACCATCGCACTGACGATGCCCTCATTGTCGCTGTCGCTGTCACGTTTTTACCCCTTCAAGCGCAAACACGCAGCGGGTAAGGAACGGTGGTATGAGAAAATCAGCATGAACTACACGGGAACGCTCTCCAACTCCATCACCACCAAGGAGGACAAGATCTTGAAGTCATCGTTGATCAAGGACTGGAAGAACGGCATGCGTCACAACATCCCTATCTCGGCATCGTTCAACATCTTCAAATACATCAACGTCACCCCCACGCTGAACTATACCGAGCGCTGGTACACGAACAAGGTCATCCAAGAATGGGACAATGACAAGAACCAGTTGAAACGAGACACGTTGTATGGATTCAACCGTGTGTTTGACTACAATGTGTCGCTGAGTGCCAACACCAAACTCTATGGTTTCTACACCCCCAATCCGAAGGTGTTTGGCAAGAAACTGCAAATGGTGCGCCACGTGTTCACGCCCTCTGTCAGCTTCACATACGCTCCTGACTTTGGCGACAGCAGATATGGCTATTGGAAGACCTACACCAAAACAGATGAGGAGGGCAATGTGACACTGGTCAGTTACTCGCCCTACACGGGTTCACTTTATGGTGTGCCCAGTATCGGCAAGACGGGCTCAATCAGTTTCGACATGTCGAACAACATCGAGGCCAAGATACTCGACAAGAACGACAGCACCAAGAGGCGCAGCATCATCGACGAGCTGGGTGCTTCCATCTCCTATAACCTGGCTGCCAAGACACAGCCTTGGTCTAACCTTTCCACCCGTCTGCGTCTGAAGTGGGGAAAGACCACGTTCAACATGAATGCCGTCTTCATGACTTATGCCTACGAATTCGACAAGAATGGAAACGTGGTGGTGGGCAACAGGAC
>JBGUMY010000166.1:0-4610 GCA_045117095.1 Bacteroidaceae bacterium
TTATTATCAGTTCTGCTCTGATTTTGCTATAGATTTGATGTAAACATCCTGTTGAGGGAATGGTATCTCGATGTGGTTGTCGTTGAGTACTTGATAGATTTTTTCTTTCGCTTGCGCCTTGAAAGAAATCCGTTGAT
Source organism: Bacteroidaceae bacterium (assembly GCA_045117095.1). Lineage (GTDB taxonomy): Bacteria > Bacteroidota > Bacteroidia > Bacteroidales > Bacteroidaceae > Minthosoma. The sequence goes on from JBGUMY010000166.1 coordinate 138, forward strand.
CGACAAGCACCCATGCCGTGAGTTTCAGATTGACACTGCTGGCGCCGAAATCATCAAAAAGAACCTGCATGGGACGTTTGGCGCTGACGATGTACCGTCCGTCTGGCGTCTTCTTGCAGAGCGCTTGAGCTCCTTCCAGAATCATACGGCGCACATCTTCAACAGGGGTTCCGTATGCCACGCTGAATGGGATGGTGCTGAGTTCGTATTGATGGTTACGGGTTAAGTTCTTGAAATGTTTGCCAAATAGTTCTGAGTTCAAGATGGCAACCACACTGCCTTCGAGCGTGGTGATTTGCGTGCTCTGATAGGTGATGCTTTCCACCTTGCCGATGATGCCATCACATTCGATATAGTCGCCCACACGCATACGGCCTGACATCAGCGAAATACCGTAGAAGAAATTTTCCAGCAAACTCTTGGATGCAAAACCCATACCCGTTGAAAGACCTCCTGTCACGATGGCGATGCCTGTGCCAGGTACATCTAACATCAAGAACACTACAATGGCGTAGATACCCCACATCAGCAATCCGATAATGTTTCTGGACAGTGTTGCATTGAAATCCGCTCCTTTCTTGCGACGATATTTGAACCAAATGGAACGTGATAAATAATTTAAGTATTTGAACACGAAGAACATGGAGATGGCAAGGAAAATCTCGAAGATGGAAGCTGAGAACAGTCGTGGAATCTCGATCTGCTTCATGAACAAGGTAATGCACAGATGACGTAAGTCGAAGATTTCGGCGGCCATATAGATACTGAGCATGATAGAGAAAACGGCACAGACAGGAATAAAGGCGCGGTTGACGAAATCATAGACCCATGTTTGATCTACAAAGTCACCACGTTTCATGCGGAATTGTATGTCACTGTCCTTGACATCCTCTCCATAAACTCGTTTGACACGCTTGTGGAGAATTGTATTTTCAAACACCTCCATCAAGTCGTAACAACTGATGATGGTGGCAATGGCAGCCAATTGGAACGTCCACCAAACGATGATTTGTACGGACATCAACGTGAAGCCGACCCAGGCAAGGATGCACGACACAAGCATGGCAAACAGCGAAATGGAACAGTAACAGGCATCGCTGGTCGGAACCTCTTTCCAACATTTACGCAGCATGAAGATTTGCCAAATGGTGAACGCAAGCAAGATGGGTGGAAAGATGATGTTGACCAAGGTGTTGGGAATCAGAATGATTCGGAAACAAATGACAATCAATGACATCAAGATAAAAGGCGCATAAATTTTAGCCCCGTCTTTGATTTGCTTCCCATTTAGACGAATAATTAGCGACAGGTAGATGGCTTCCACTAACCAAGCCATTTCTATCATGAGCTCAGTTGCCATCAGCATCAGGTTATGTTGGATAAACGTGCGGACAATCATGACGGCAATGGCAAAAAGGAAGACAGCCAAGGCGAAAATGATCGTGCCACGCTTCTGACGGAATGTCTCTGTGCGGAAACGCTTGGGCACTCCCCAACGGATGATGACGTTGCTCAGCAGCGAGCCGCCCAATATGTAAACAAGCATGAAAATACTGGCGAACAACACGATGGGACCTCTCCATTCAGAGCGGTACTCAGACATTTTGCCGTTCTTTCCTTTCTCCTTCAAGGGCTGATATTTGGTGTTGAAGTCTTCTTCCATCCGTTGCCATTGGCGAGGAATTCTGCTCAAAATTTGGAAGTAACTGGTTCCTGGATTGATGAAGATGCTTTGCTGCAACTCCGTGTATTTCTTTTGCGCATAGTTGTTCAACCGCTCCACACGGACATACAGATCTGTATAGTGTTGGTTGTCTTCCTCCACCCTTGCCTTAACGAGCATCATCATCTTGCGCAACCCCTCTGCATATTCGATACATTTGGCACGGTCTATAATGCCCTGTTTGTCCAGTTGGAAGGGGGCTTCTTCTTGGATGCTGTCGCCCTGCAGGGGGATGATGGGAAGTCCATCAATGCTGTCGAGCGGAGTGTTGATGAGGGATGGTGGAATTTGCTTCAACGCATAGATGAGACTGTCGTAACTGGCAATCTCGGTTTCAAGATAGGTCTTAATCTGGGCAAAGGGGATGGTGCTGTTTTTCAATTCATGGAACAACGAAGTGGCCTCCTGACAGGCATAAGCCATATCGAAGGTGAAGTCTTGCCCTTGTGAATAAAGAATAAGACTGGTTGCATCACAACGTTTAATGATGCTGACGAGTCGTGCGTGTTGTGCCTCGCTCCGTTCTTCCATCAGTTTTACTCGCTCTTTTTGCCTCATCCACTTGTTATAGAGTTCGAGACGCAGCACATGCAACGTCTGACTAAGGTCTTTTTCCTTCAATACCGCATGGCTCTGTTGTGCCACGCTCAGGAGGAGCAGTAATGTAAAAAGAATCTTTTTCATTGTCGTGTTATTCTACATCCATAAAATCTTTTGCACGTGAGATGAAGGACTTACCTATCTTCATGGACTTCCTGCCATCGTTGGCACCTTCTTCAAGGGCTTCTTCCATGATGTCATCTTCCGTCACCGCATCAGGAGCAGCCTCTTCTTGGTCTTCCTCCATAAATCGTTCTATGTTGCTTCTGACATTGCGTGAACCTCGGCTAATGGCACCCTTCATGCCACCATTTCGCTTGAATTCCTGATAGCTACGTTTGCGTCTGATGCGTGACAGTTTCATGCCGCGTTTGCATCGTCTGATCCATGCTACAAAACCTTTAGCACCTTGGACGATGCCTCGTCCTATCTTCTTGATGGTGGGTCGTAGATGAATGATGCCTTGTATAGTGGCTTTCACCGCATAAACAATACCTCGACCTGTCGCTTTAGTGGCAATGACCAGCCCTTTCCATGTGGCTTTGGCTCCAATACCGATTCCTTTGATGGTGGCTTTGGTTGCGATGACACACCACTCACCAATAGTTTGGACAGCCATCTTGAGCCAGGCTTTCGTGGCGGCGACCTTCTCCTGCGTGCTGTTGTCATACCACCAGTCGTTCAGCATCTCCCAGGCCGTTTCGAGCGATTCCAAACACCAAAGCACTCCCTTCAAGATTTTTTTGAAGAGCCATACGATGAATCTCCAAATCAACACCAAGATGAGCCGCAGCAACTCACGTATCAGTTGCAGGGCGCTTTTTCCTGAGTATTCTTCCCGATCTTTAAGATGTTCATCCTCTATCATATCTGAATCTCTCTGTTGGTCTATTGAATGATTTTGATGCGAAGGTAGCACAAAAAAATCATTTATCGATGTTTTCTTCTCTTAAAGTTGCTTAATTGCTCAATTTTGAGTCAGCAAAAGGATAGCGATGGCAATAAAAAGGAGTCCCGTTACGCCATTCAGCCCTTGCTGGAAAAATTCAAATCTTCGACTGAATCGTTCTGCACTGTTTACGGCCTTGTTCATCATCCAGGCAATCGCTACCACAGGAATGCTGGCCGACAACCCAAATACTAATGGTACTGCAGCACCCACACTGCTGGAGATACTCAAGGGAATCATCATGCCAAAATAGAAGATGGCACTTTCTGGACAGAAGGCAAGAGCTAACGTCATACCCAAGATGAGTGACCCCAAAGGACCATTACGTTTGATGATTTTTCCGCTGTTGTGACAATTCTTTCCGTCGTGGTGATGTCGATGGAAGGCTCTGTACATCAGATACAACCCTAAAACGATGAGTACGTAGGGAACAATCATCTCTGCTTTTGACAGCAGGTGTTGCAAGCCTGCCACATTGGTGCCACCGCCTATCAGACACATGGTGACCCATCCCATGACGGTGTAAGTGATGGTGCGTCCCAAAGCATAAATTATTCCATCAATGAACCTTCTCCCATTTCTGTATTCGTAAGCCAATGCCGATACGCTGATGGCCAACTGGCAGGGGTTGAGGGCAACGAGTAGACCCAGCACAAATGCAGCCAACAGAGGTAAATCTGCTGACTGCAAGAGAGTGTCCAATATATCTTGTATATCTATACGCATCATCTTCAACGTTTATCTCTAATCTCTTACCCTTAAACTCAGACCTTTAATCTCTAAACCCCTTTGCCCCTTCAACTAACTGCACAAGAGCAGGATAATGACTTGCGCCGTAATGATGCGCAGAAACATGGAGAGGGGATAAACCGTTGAGTATCCCACCGTTGGAATGCCGTTGTTGGCGTTAGAGGTACTGAAAGCCAAAGCTGGTGGATCAGTGGTAGCTCCACTCATGATACCCATGAGCAGGAAGTAGTTCATCTTCCATTTCATGCGGGCAAAAATACCCATCGCAATGAGTGGAATAACGGTGATGAGGAAACCCATCCATACATAGTGGATACCTCCGTTCATCACAGTATCAACGAAGTTGCCACCTGCCTTGATACCCACACTCGCCAAGAAGAGCACCAAACCGATATCACGAATCATGAACGAGGCTGAGTTTGTCGTATAGGCAATCAATTTGAGTTTATAG
>JBGUMY010000167.1:0-1815 GCA_045117095.1 Bacteroidaceae bacterium
TCCCTGATGTCTATGTATCAGAGATAGATGGAGTAGGCAATCCCGTCAATTGCACCAAGACTGATGCATCAGGCAAGTTCTCCTTGAAGATTTCAGACCCTAAACATCGGCTCGAAGGAAGGCACGATAGATATACCACCCAAAGCGTAACAATCCACAGGGGAAACAACCGAATCCGCATGGAGCCTATCTTCCCTGATTGGTTCGAAAAAATCACAGGATTGGAGATGAACAGTTTTGGATTCATCACCCTCGATGGAAAGCCCGTGACAAAGATAACGATCGATGGCAAAGAGTACGACCTCTTCCCTCCTGCCCCCGACTCGATAAATGAAACAAACATTTCCTCAGAAGAATTCGAAAGTCTGCGTAGTTCTCAGCCAGAATAACATCAAACAACTAAACTTATGCGTAGAATCATTCACCTCTTATTATTATTGTTTCTTCCATTTGTTGTGGGAGGGTTCTCCACGATGGCGTGGGGACAGACGCTCAAAGTCCGCACAAAGCTGATAGACGAGGACACGAAGATTCCTGTCCCTGGTGTGAACATCTACATCGATGGTGACCTGAAAGGCATCAGCAATGTGGAGGGGGATGTGCAGATAGAAGTGAATGTTTCTGACACGATTGTTTTTGCGCTGGCTGGTTATGAAGCGTTGCAGGTACATCAGTTCCCGTTGCCAGCCGTCATGGAGATGGAGCCTCTCGGCAAGTTACTTCATGAGGTGGATGTGCTATCAGACGATGCTGTGCTGACCAACATCTTCAAGACGCTGAAGAGGGACAGTCAGAAGCACATGAAAAAATGTCGCCTGTATTTCAATCGCATCACGATGGAGAGCGGTGCGCAGACGGAGATTGTGGAAGACGTGATGGAGGCTGAATCAGCTGTCAACCTCCGTTGCAGGAATTTGCTTTGCGGACAGTATTGGGGTCTGGCTGAAGATGGCGATTCTGTACCCTCAGCGCTGGAGAAGATAGACCTGCATTGGCTTTCGAGTGCAGGCCCCATGATGATAGGCCACCAGTCGGCGAATCATTACACGCTGCCTTTCCCCTTGAAATTCTCGCTGTCTCGCTTCAAACGCATTTACAACATGACGTGCGACATTCTGGATGGGGGCAAGAATCTCATGTATCGCATCCATTTCCAAAGGAAGCGCCCTGAGCAACAGATGGTGCTGGAGGGAGACCTGTATGTGGACTTCACCACCTTCCGTCCTTTGAAGTTTGATGGAAGAATCAACATGGCTCTCAACATCAAGAGGCAACAGGGTTCCATCACCATTTACGAGACAGAGTCAGGCACGCTCAATCTCCACATCAGCTATGGCGAGAGGCATGGTTTTACGGAAGTGACGGACATGCACTATGAGTTCTCAACTGAGGGAATCAACGTGAAGTCCATCCTTGTCAACCTTGATGAAGGCCTCTTCCCCCAGCATGAGCGTGTGGCCATCCACAACAACATCCTCGATGACATCAGAAAGGTGAAGCCCATCCATCAGTCTTTGCAAATCAACAACATCATCAAGCGAACGGCGAAGGAGGATTACATTATCAACCAATGAATAATGCACCATGCGTAGGTTCCTATACATATTATTATTGATGGGTTTCGTTTCCTCGCTTCATGCCCAACAAGATGGGGAGACAACCCGTGTTTTGTCGTATATCCAGAAGGCGATGAACTTCAATAAGGTAGTGCCACAGGAAAAGGTATACCTGCATACGGATGGGAATTGGTATTATCCGGGCGATACCATCTGGTATAAGGCTTACGTCGTCAGGGCTGATGACCATCGCCCCACG
>JBGUMY010000168.1:0-18670 GCA_045117095.1 Bacteroidaceae bacterium
CTCGTGAACAGGTCGGACAAACTCAGTCATTTCGTTGAAATCTATCAATTAAAACTAGCAAGTTAGGAACTTGCGAAACTTGAATAACCAAATAACCTTTTGGGGAAATGTGCATAGGCTGCACTATAGTCGATGAGGAGGGCTTTGTCATATGTGTGTGTGAGCCTATGTCATGCACAAGAGCGGGGCTTTATCAGCAATGGCACCCCTCTCCGTTTCCAAGGAACAAGGAAAGCTGGAAACCGTTTCCAAGAATACGGATAGTTTGGAAACGAATTTCCTTGCCTCCTCCATACTTCGTACCTTTGCAGCGTGAAATTGGTTCAGGGTTTAGGGCTTAGAGTTTAGGGCACCATCCGGCCAGTACTCCAAAACTCAAAAACTCTCCACCCTCAACTCTCAACTCTCAACTCTACACTCTTTCTTAACTCTTAATTCTTAACTCTTAATTCTTAATTCAAACACTATGGGACTTTCTTATCAACCAAAAGCAGTCACGCTCGCCTTCAAGGACGGTAAGCCAGTGACGTACAAGGCACAGCAGGTGACCTATCCGACCATCAAGTCGAAGGACTTGCTCGCCTACGCATCCAACGCGGCCAACGTGCCCCTCGCCAACATCGAATGCTGCGTGCAGGGACTCATCGAGGCCATCGCGTACTTCTGCATCAACGGACACCGTGTGGTGCTCCCAGAGGTGGGAGGCTTCTATCTGGGCGTCAAGTCCAAGACGGTCAACCTCTCCGAAAACCTCAAGGTGACCCAGGCCGTTCAGTCTGTCCGACTCCTCTTTGCCGCTGGCACCGAGCTGCGCGACATGATGACCGAAACGCCTGTCGAGTCCATCCGACCATCCAACGGCACCAGCCACACCGACTTCGCCAACACTGGCAGCGGAACTGGCGGCAACAGCGGCGGTGGCAACAGCGGTGGTGGCAACTCTGGCGGCCCCACAGGCGGAGGCGGTTTCCCCGGCAGTGGAGGGGAAGGGTAACTTCACATTCTTTCTTAATTCTTAATTCTTAATTCTTAATTAATCAACGACATGGTACGTAAAACTCGCTCAGTAAAGGGACGTGTGAACTACTTCAAGCGTCCGTTCATCCTGCACATGAAGCAGGACAAGCCCACGGTCTACAAGATTCAGATCTGCCGTGGAAGGGTCGTGAAGGAAGCGGACTTCATCGCCTATGCGGCCAATGCGGCACATGTGCCCGAAACCATGATGATCACGGCCAAGAGGGCCATCTTCGAAGCCATCAACTACTTCGTCCTCAACGGACATGCAGTCCAGCTCGAAGGCCTCGGCTCCTTCAGCCCACGCATCAACTCCAAGACCACCCAGAACCCAGAGGATGTCAGCGCGGAACTCATTACCCGCAAGTACATCAAGTTCAACCCCAGCGGTGAGGTTCAGGCACTCTGCGCAGCCGAGAACATCTCCTTCGAGGAGAACAAGGCGCTCACCAAGCAGTACATGAACCAGTACGCGTTCCGTGTGCGCACGGCAGAGGACGGCTGCAAGTACCTCGTCAGCATGGACGGCAAGATCATCACCAAGGACAATGAGATACTCCAGTTCATCGATGACCCGACCGCCACGCCAGAGGAATCAGGATGGCACTGGATGCCAGAAGACCTCGACCTCGCCCAGGCATGGGGCACCAAGGAGGTGGACGTGACGCCACACCGCATCCCCGACCCATCGGGCACAGGCACCATCGTGGACTACCAGACCATCACCTCTGGAGACGGGGAGCTGAAGCTGACCACCCCTGCCGACACAGGCGGCACCCTCTCGCCCATGCCATTCGCATACGTGGCGCCAGAGCCAGAAGAGCCCTAACCCATGAGGTGGCCGGTCAAAGAAACCCTTGCAGCCCTGGCCCTGGCAGTGGCAAGCATCCTCGCCATCTGGGCGCTCCTGCTGCCTCCCCAAGGTGAAATAGACCAATCCGTCCTCTTCAGCATCGCCCAGTTCCTCATCTTCTCAGCCACCCTCCTCGGAGTAGATTGTGCGATAGACAAGATCAAGAGCCTGCTGAAACGAAAGGATAACCAATGAAGCAGAGGGATGCCCCCAAGGCATCCCCCTCTTTTTTGTCTCCATCCTTCACTCTCCCCCAAAAGGTTATTTGGTTATTTGGTTATTTTTTTGTTTTTGAAAGTTGGAAGTGAAGGATTTTGAATGTCATTTGGATGCACTCTATCAACTCAGAATCAGAGGGGGAGAACTGACGTGGAAGGTGCTTATGTTCGGAAAAAATCAAATAAATTTGTTTTTTCACTCACTTAATCGTACCTTTGTAGCCCAAAACTTGAGTAAGGACAAATGAGATACGGAGTGATTGGCATGGGTGCCATCGGTGGTTTCTATGGAGCGAAGCTGGCACATGCGGGCAAGGAGGTGCATTTCCTTGCCCACAGCGACTATCAATATGTGAAGGAGCATGGTTTGCAGGTGGATTCGTGCGACGGCAGTTTTCATCTGCCACATGTGAATGCCTATGGAGCTGCGAGCGACATGCCGAAGTGTGACGTGGTGTTGATTGGGTTGAAGACGGTGAACAATCGTCTGTTGCCCGAACTTTTGCCACCGCTCCTGAAAGAGGACACGTTGGTGGTGTTGATCCAGAACGGTATCGGCGTGGAGGAGGATGTGCAGAAGATGTTTCCGGAGGTGCAGCTGGCAGCAGGATTGGCGTTCATCTGTAGCGCAAAGACTGAGCCAGGCAAGGTGAACCATCAATGCTACGGCTACATCAACATCGGCAACTACTCGTGCAAGCAGCAGGAGAAGATGGATGAGGTGGTGAATGACTTCCGTCAGGCTGGTGTGGATGCGAACGAGGTGGAGTATCTGGAGGCACGTTGGAAGAAGGCTGTGTGGAATATGCCGTTCAACGGAATGACAGTGGCGCTCAACACGCAGACGGACATTCTCTTGCAGCACCCCAGCACCCTGCAACTCATCAAAGACCAGATGATGGAGGTGATTGAGGCGGCACAGGCGTGTGGAGTCAAGAACATTGATGAGTCGTTTGCGGAGAAGATGATCGACAACACCATCCACATGACACCTTATTCGCCCAGCATGAAACTGGATTTCGATTTCAAGCGTCCGATGGAGATTTACTACCTCTACACACGTCCCATCGAAATAGCAAGGAAGGCGGGCTATCAGATGAAGAAATTGGAGATGCTGGAAGCGGAACTACGGTTTTTGGATGATAGACAAAGGACACCTGAATGATAACAACCATCATATTTGACCTTGACGGCACCTTGATGAACACGCTGGATGACCTTCATGATAGTGTTGCATACGCCTTGAGGGAAGGAGGATTAGAACCTATCCCTAAGCAGGACACACGTCGCTATCTGGGCAATGGCATCAGGAATTTGGTGAACAGGAGCGTGGCACAGGCCAAGCCCGATGCTGATGAGGTGTTGAAGGAACATATCTTCGAGGCTTTCCGTAGTCATTACGTGGCTCATTCGATGGATAAGACAGCTCCTTATCGGGGTGTGGATGAGATGTTGAAGGAATGCAAGCGACGTGGTTATCTGACTGCCATCGTGAGCAACAAACTCGACCCAGCGGTGAAGGACTTGCACCAAGCATTCTTTGCGGATGTGATTGATGTGGCGATAGGAGAGACCCCTGCTGTGAAGAGAAAGCCAGCCCCAGATATGGTGAACGAGGCGATCCGTCAACTCTCGCTATTGAGGGGTAGGCCGATTGAGAGGCAGGAGTGCATCTACATGGGCGATAGTGAGGTGGATTTGTTGACTGCTAAGAACTCTGATCTTCCCTGTATTGCTGTCAGTTGGGGATTCCGTGACAGAGACTTTTTGGTGGAGCAAGGGGCAACCACCATCATCGACCAACCAGAGGAATTATTCAATCAATTATACTAATCAACTTAAAAAAACAAGACAATGAGAAAACTGACATTCATTCTGACCCTCGCATTCATGGCAATCAGCGTAGGTCTCAGCGCACAAACCAAGAAGGGGAAGACCCTCGTGGCTTATTTTTCGGCATCGGGCAACACAGCCGCCGTCGCCCAAAAGGTTCAGCAGGCAGCAGGTGCAGACCTCTATGAGATTCAGCCCACCAAGCCTTACACCAAGGAAGATCTCGATTGGCGTAACCGTCAGTCACGTTCCATCGTGGAGATGACTACTGAGGGATTCCGTGAGAAATTGGGTGGTAAACCTATTGACGTGAAGAAGTACAACGTCATCTATATAGGCTATCCTGTTTGGGCTGATTGTGCCCCAACCATCATCCAGACCTTCCTTGAGTCGCAGGACTTCAAAGGCAAGACAATCATCCCCTTCTGCACCTCTGGCAGCAGTCCCATCGATGGTTCTGTGAACAAGCTCAAGGCCGCTTATCCCGACCTCAACATTCAAGCAGGTAAGCGTCTGAACAATGCCTCTGACGAGGACATCAAGGCGTTTGTAGGGAAATAATCAACTTACGATCTTGACGGTGATGGGTTGTTTCAGGCCAACGGCTTCGATGCTGTCGCCATCGTGCAATTCCACTCCTTCATTTCCTATCTCCACCCCATTCAATCGAGTGGGGTGTTTTGGTAGTATCCAGCCATACGTGGGATGGGCAGGACGAGTGTTCACACATCGACCCATGCATAAGTTGCAAGCATGCTGAAGTCGCGAACGGATGCCCTTGGGACAATCCGTGCGCCATTGCCCATTCTGAATCTTCCAAGAGCCTTCAGCCGTGCGCGTGAACTGGCATTGGAAGAGGTCTATCGTTTCCTCGTCCAAGGCAATCACATTGTAAGCCTCCTCGGAGTTCTTGCCCAAGGTGATGATTGTGCGTGCTTTCGACAGGTGAGCCTCCAAATCTATGCACTTCCCTGCCATGTCCAAATAAGTCTTCATGCCTTCCCTCCTTTCCCTTTCAATTCTTCAATTTCACCACAAGTGGGTTTCTCACACTCATGGCTGCTTGGCTCAGATGGGCTTCCCAATCGGTCAGAGAAGCAAAGCCTGTGTTGGGGTTCCGATTCCATCCTGAACCAAAATAGTATGTTAGTTGATAGTTGGGAGTTGGGAGTTGAGAGATGGCAAGGATATGTCCTGTTGCCAAGCCGTTCTCACGTTGCTGATAGGTCATGCTGATGTCCTTGTTGGGGAAGAGAAGTCCGATGTAAATCTTGCCCATCTGCTTGGCGAGTTCATCACGATACTTGGCATTATACACAGAAGCATCGCCTAAGTCCTCATAGCCCAAATAACCATTTTCAGGAGACAGCACGTAAGCCGTGGGATTGCTCTTGTGGATGACCGTCCCTGCTGCTATTTTTGTGGGTTGGCTGAGTCCTTGGTACGATATCACCACACGGTTGAAATGACTGCCAGCATCGAGGCTGATGATGCGCGTCTCCACAACCTTCTCCCCATTGAAGTCCTGTTCAGGATAGGTGAAACGGACTGTGAAACGGAGAGGGCCTTGATCCAGTATCTCATAGGTTTTGTAACATTGGGGCATGAAGAGCGAACCATCCTTATTCAGAAGGGCATTGGCACCACCTCCGAGGGTAGGACCTACAGTATAGCAATCCATACCCTTCCCATGGTCGATGTGATAGCAGAATGCATTATACACCTGGTCAGCCAAATCCTGATAGCCCCGTTCGCTCAGTTGCTTGCTCACAGAACGCATCTCCTGATTCTGCTCTGAGGCATACCAATAGTCGAGCATCAAGTCCGAAGTGCTCTTGTTGAAGAGGTCATACCCTACAGCCCCACCATGGCCATACACACGATAAGCCACCTTGTCATTCTCCCAACCAAACTCATCCTGGCGCTCCACAAACAGACGGCCTTTGGCCTTCACCTCATACGATTGCGGAGTGCCCTTCTGCGCATAATAGATTGACTTTCCTTTGCCGGCCACACCTACCTGAAAGATGAGTTTTCCATCCCAAGTGATTTGCGAAGGGGTCTCCTTTCCATTGGCATCCATCACCACAATGTCCTTCTCCGTCTGCAACTTCTTCTGGATGGCAGACACATCCACCTCCACCATCTCCATCCTCGATGAAGCGATGGGGTTCGATACGGTGATTGTCACTCGGTCGGCAGCATGCATCCAAACCGCCAACAGACAAACGAATGTCAGTAAAAAAGTCTTTCTCATCATCATCCTTATTTAAATAAATACTGTGCGAACTCGTGCAGCGACTTGCGCCACACCTGCCACTCGTGGTCGCCAGGATAGGAGTTGAAACGGACATCCACACCACCCTCACGCATCTTCTTCACGATGTTGCGTGTATATTCGATGCGAGGATCCTGCTCACCACAACTCATGAAGAACACGTCGAACTGCTCATTGAACGTCTTCGTATCTGTCAAGATGCCAGGCACTTCCTTCTCCAAGTCGAAATTCGATGCGCCAGAGATGCCTCCAAACATACCCGTTGAGAACACACCCACATTGGCAAATACGTCAGGGTCACGCAGTCCGATGTAGAACGACTGACCTCCACCCATCGAGAGACCACACATGGCACGGCTCTTGCGGTCTTTCTTCACACGATAAGTCTTCTCCACAAACGGGATGATGTTCTCCACCATCTCGCTGCGAAAATTCTGCATGCCTTGCCAACTATAGCCGCCACCAAAACCACCGTTCCGGCTCGTGACATTGCTGTTCGAACTCACCACAATCATGGGTACCGCCTTGCCAGCTGCAATCAGATTGTCCATAATTTGTGCCGTTCTGCCCTGCTCCATCCATCCACGATGATCTTCACCACCACCATGCTGGATATACACCACAGGATATTCCTGTTTCCCCTCTTCATAGCCTGCTGGCGTATAGACCATCAGCGGACGCCATGCCTCATCCACCTTACTATAATAATGAACCGTCCTTACCTCGCCATGCGGCACATCCTGCACCTCAAGAACCTCCATTCCCTTCTCCTTAATCTCGATGGCACTCGACCATCGACTGCATCCGAAGAATGTCTGACTGGCTGGATCTGCCACCGATACCCCATTCACCACCAATGAGTAGTAGTGGAAGCCTGGCACCTGTGGCTTCGTGGTTACCGTCCAAACCCCATCCTCCGACTTCTGCATGTCGTATTTTGTGCCGCACAGGTCTATCTGCACCTGTTCAGCCTGCGGAGCATTCACACGGAACATCACGCTATTGTCTGCCAATACACGCGGATAAGGGTTCACGTTTGTTACTGGAGAGTACGAGCCTTCAGGGAAGTTCACCCTGCGGGCATCCTGTGCTGCTATCTGTGTGCAGCCTATGGCTATCAGCATCACAGCCACGATCCATCTGTTAGTTTTCATCATGATTTATGTTTTATATGATTCGTTTATGATTGTTCCGCATGAGAAGCCGTGGAGGAGGTCGCCCATGCTGCTTTTCAATGTGGCAAAGACGGCATCTCCTGTACAATGGCTGGTGTAGAATTGGGTGTGGGGATAACGCTTGATGAGTCTCTCGCCCAAGGCTGTCAGTTCGTTTGTCTCCTCATAGTCATCGAGCAGATGGAAACCACCAACAACCGTGTGGATGGGATAAGGACAAGCCTCAAGAATATTCTCCAAGCCACTATGAGCGCACCCTGTGAAGAGCAGCCCTTCTGTGTAGAGAGCCAGTTCGTGGCGGAAGTCATCAGGCAGATAATTGTCTTCGGTATGCTGCACAAGAAGATGCTGGTTTCCTTTGGGCATGGGATGGTGCTGAGGGATGTGGGCGATGATGTGGAGACCATTGGCAATCTCTTGGGTATGCTCTATCAGCAGGAGACGTTCATGAAGGTCATCAGGCCAGGCTGTTGTGATGCTGTGCAGGCATTTCCGCTTGGAGAAGAACTTCCCGCTGATGGCATCGGGCGAGACAATGACCTTGGCTTTGTCGTTGAGCTGTAGAAAATGGCGAAGTCCCCCTGCATGGTCGTTATGCCCATGGGAAAGGAAAACATCATCGACCGTGCTGAGGTCAATGCCCAATTTTTCTGCATTGCGGATAAACATATCGCTGGCTCCTGTGTCGAGCAGAATCCGATGATGCTCTGTCTCCAACAGGATAGACAAGCCATGCTCCGTCTCCAACGAAGCGTCGCAACTCCGATTATCAGCTAATACAGTCCACTTCATCTGGATTCATTTTAAATACTCGTCATCCCTCGCCAGTATCTTCTCAATCTTGCCCACATACATGGTGTGGAAGTCGCGCTGGGCATAGTTGGCATCGATGGTGTCTTGATAGAGGAAACCACTTTCCTGCAACTCAGAGGCATAGACCTTCTTGCAAATCAACACCAATTTAGCCTCTTGGAAATAGACTGTATTGTCAGCATAAACGGGGGTCAAGCCAGCCTTGGCAATCTTGTCCTCATCACGTCCAGAAACACTACCCAGATAGCCCATCTGTTTCTTGAACGACTTGTCCATCACACATAGCGTGAAATATGGTTCCTTGTCCACAAATGTCTTCGTATAGCGCGAGGGGCGCAAGTAAATCACCGCCGTTGGATCATTCTTGCCCCACAAACATCCGAGATGCCCCCATGAGGCCGTCATTGTGTTACACCCTGACTGCTCATTACCTGCAGTCACCAGCATCCATTCACCCCCAATCAGGTTGAATGGATTGAATTTCATGTCCTTGTAATGAATCTCTTGCATATTTATTCTCTTGATTTGGCAGTTCTATTTTGAGAACACAAAGGTAATGCTTTTTTCAACATCCTCCAACATTTCTTTTGTTAAATATGCTCCTTCTTGCAAAAAAGGCTCCAATACATCTCAGTATTGAAGCCTTTTTTCTTATTTCAGCGTTTGCTCTATTGCTTCCTTGATGGGGTCGAGACCAGGGAAGCCGATTTCTTTGAACGTCTGATTGCCTGATGAGTCGTAAATGGCATAGGTGGGGATGCCTTGCGATTCGTAATGCTTGAGGAGGTAATCGAATTGTTCGTTCGTCAGGTAGTAGTGATCACCATCGATGTCCTTAATCATCCCCTGCCAAGTGTTCAGAGGTGAGGTGGGCGAGGTGATATAGACGAACTGGATGTTCTTGCCTTTCAGTTCCTTTTTCCAAGGTGCCATTGCCTGATGCCCTGCACGGCAAGGACCACACCAGGTTGCCCATACATCGATAAGAACTGTTTTGCCCTTATACTTGTTGAGGATGGTGGAAAGGATGTTCTCAGGTGCCACGTCATCATGTTTCTGATAGTAAATGTTCCCCTGACTGGCTAACTCCTGAGCGAGACGCTCCTGTTCTGCTTGGAACTCGAGAACCACAGTCTTGCAATCCTCGTTGGTGATGGAACTCAAGATCTTACTTTCACTCTCGTGAAATACAAACCCAAAGAACAACTTTTGCAAATCACTATTGTAAGGATTTTTCGTTTCAGCCGTCTTGTCGATTTCAGCGAGGGAACGATTCCAGAACATCTCGCTGCATGGAGAACCTGGCTCATTCAGATACTGATAGGTGTAATCATAGGGTTCAGGCAGAACCAGCAAATTCTTGTTCTCCTGAGAGATTTTTGCGTATTCTTCATTGCTGCTTATTTTAACGCCACCCGTCATCATCTGCTGCATCGTGTATTTGGTACCAAAATTGCGTGTCCAGCTGATCAAGTTGCCTTCAGCCTCCATACAAAGCAGGTCTTTGGCGGCTGTGGTATATTTTGATGATTGAATCTCTGCCACACGCTTCTTGAAAGAATCCGTCAGCCAAGCCAAACGCTCGTCAGAGGTGGTGCATTTACTAAGTGCATCATACGTCTGTTTGTCTATGTTTGCGTCCAGTTGCTTCTCCTGCTCCGTCACCCAATCCATATTGGTCTTGGCGAGGAATCCCTTGAAGGCCAAGAAAGGATGTGGTTCATTGGTGAGTTTCATCAGAATGGAAGTCTCCTGTCCAGGAGCGATGAGGATGGAACGTTGAGCCAACCCATTGATACCAATTTTCACTTCACGAGCCAGACGCAAGGGAATCTTAGCCGTGAGGGTGCCATCATCAGCAAATGGGAAGCCCTTTTCGATGGCCTCTGTCGCGCCTAACGGTATGAAGCCATACACCCAGAGCGTCAATTTCATGTCGGGCTTGTACCCCAACAGCTTCACCTTGATGGTAGCCATGTCCTTATTGATTTTAGCGACTGGCAATATTTCGTCTTGGGCGTATGTCACGTTCTTCCAGTCAGCAGGGATTTCCACTTCCTTCTTGGTCTTTGAATCGCAGATATTCCAGAATTGGAAAGCCCCTTCGCCGTAACCCTCCAAGAAATCCATCTCCTTGGTGTCGAGTGGCACAGGTTGGAAGTGAAGTGCCAAGTCAGCCATTCCACTGGCAGGCATCCAGAAGAGCGAATCGAGCTGCAGGTCAAACTCTTCCTCTGTAGTTCCCTCGCCACCAGTGATGGCATACTCCTTGCCGTCAGGAGTACGTAGGAACGACTCTTTGGCAAAGCGGATCCAATTGTTAGGCGTAAAGACTGCATGGACATGCAGCAGCGTCTCCGTCTGCTTCATCTCCACCTTGGTGATTTCAAACTCAGCGTTACTTTGTCCCATAAAGGCCGATGGTTTTTCCCATACAACCGTTTTTTGTGCCCAACCCGTCAAACTCATCAAGGCGAGCATTGCAGTAAAAATCGTTTTCTTCATATTCACAGGTTATGTTTTTTAATCATTATAACGTACAAACTCATAATTTGTGACATCAAAAAGCGTTAATTTTTCTTAAGGAAAGGAAATAAAGTCCCTGTAAGGCATGATGGGGTAAGGAAGTTGGACGCATTACACCTGATCGTCTTTGCAATGTCAGAAGAATCGTCAAACACAGCACCAGACAACAAAAGGATGCGCCTTGTGGGGGACGCATCCTCTTTTTTTATTGGGAAGAATCTGTGTTTAATGAGCACGGAAATTCCACTTGGAGTTGTCGGAGTTGAAGTCGTATTCAGCCAAGGTGGGAGTGCTGTCACCTGCAGAGTAGAGGCAGATGTGCTTGTTCAGACCCTCACGACCAGGGATGACCTTTGGCATGATGCGGTAAGTGCCATCAATCAGTTGCTCAATGCGCCAGAGTTGCTCATCTGCGCCTGTATAAGCAGGAACAGTGGTCACCTCGCAGTCAGCAGTAGCAGCCAATGCACGTTCTGTACCGTCGATGGTAATCTTGAAGTATGGACCACCTAAGTAACCACCCTTACCTTCAGCAGGCTGGATGTTCCAACGCTGCCATGGGCGGAACATGTAGTCACCGATACGGGCAGGTATATTACCTTCTGGCCATTTGCCCTTCACCTCGTCTAATGTCTGGTTAGGAACGGGCTGTGGGGGAGCAGCATTGGCCTGTGGACGACCGAAACCACCCTGACGGGCAACATTCATACGGACGAAATCAACAGCCAACTCCAAAGCATAACCACGACGCTCTGACTCAATCTCGAACACACCACCCTTGAACTGCTCGCCACCTACTGGCCAGTCGTTCTTCCAAAGCAGTGGACGGATAGCCAATGTGGAGCGACCACCCATATCGAAGTCAGCCTCCCAATGGAACGACATAACCTCGACACCCTCGTCGATGATGGTACGGCCAAAGTGACCTGCACCTGTCTTGCGGTCGCCAGCAGCGATGACCATCTTGCCACCACCATGATACATATCACGGCCTACATTATCAATATAAGGCCCCTGCACGCTCTTGGCACGACCCACCACAATGTTATAGGTGGAGTTCACACCATCACAACAAGTGCCGTGGGTTCCTAAGAGATAGTACCAACCATTGCGATAGATGAGGTCTGTTGCCTCACAGTCGATAGCGATGTCTTTCTCCTTGTTGCCGCTAACACGGAAACCTGTCTTGGGGTCAAGTTCAATCAGTCGGATAGTGCCGAAATAGGTGCCATAACTTACCCACAGACGCCCTGTTGTGGGGTCGAGCAACATACCTGGGTCGATGGCATCTTGATCTTCCATACCGTCGCTGGCACACACCTCAACAGCTTGAGTATATTTGAAATCTGGAGACTTAGGGTCGAGTGTCTTGTTCCACATGGTCAATATGCGGCCACTATGTCCACCACCTAAGCCACCACCTGTGGCTCCATAAATCACCAGATATCGGTCGCCTATCTTCATGGCATCAGGGGCAGCACCGCCACCAGGACGTTCAGCGCCACTATGCCAGCTCCAGCCGTCTTCAGAAATCAATCCCCCACCACCTGTGCCGAAGGTGTAATACTTGCCGTCGCACTCAGCGATGGTTGAGGGGTCGTGGATATAGGGTTCGCCCACTTGGGCGTTTGCGGCAGCTGCCAATGTCAGCGCCGCAAGGATACTATGTAGTTTTTTCATTTTATTGTGCTTTGATTGTATAGTTCTTTACTGGGTTACCTTTCTCGTCGAGGAAACGAACACAGAAGTCGCTCATGCCAGGACCATTGATGATGGCGCCACGCAGGATGTTGCGGCCTTTCTTCAGTGTTAGACGGGGTGACATGGCGTCATCCTTCACCATACGGCGGTCACCACTGAGCAACAGGGTTTCTTCGCCATTCAGCCACCACATGGAAGCTGAGTTGGAGCCGACAGACAAGCGTACGTTTTCGATGTCCTCGTCGCAGTCGATAATCGTTACGGCCCAGAAGAGCACACCATATACCTTCTCTCCCCATTTCTCAGCAAAACGGAATAACTTCACGTTGAAGTTCTCGCTGTCAAGCGCATGCCAAGTGAGGGTCTGCTTCACCGTCTTTACCTCTGGGGTGGTGGGTGCAGCTTGCATACCACGACCAAAACCTGCTGGAGCCTGCTCCTGCTTGAATACAGCGGTTACCTTCTGTCCGTCCTTCGGAAGAATGGTTTGCTGACCCTTGAAGTATTCTCTATTGAAGTGCTCACGCAGATAACTATCAGTGAACACGGTGTTGCCGCTATTGGGCTTGTCGATAGGCTCCAAGAGCATCCAACGACGGATAAAGCCTTCGTCATCAGGCTGTGCGGATGGGGTTGTGACGGATGAGAAGTACTTAGGACGGTTCTTGAACTGAATCCAGTCAACGCTCAAAGCACCAGTCCCCTCGTTGGTAATCACCAAGTTTGTAACGCCCTTGGGTGTATATTCCAAAGCGGATGTCTGTGTAAGCCACTGATTTCTCAAGTCACGATTGAAACGACCCATAGCAGGAGCACCAGCACCACCAGCAGGCTGTTCGGGTTTCACTGCCAACTTGAAACGAGCGAGAACTTTACCACTTGAACTGCCTTCGCGAACACAGAATTCAGTGTTGTCAGCCGCTTTCACATTGATAATCATGTAGCCATCAGTCAAAACGCTGAAATCCACATCATCGTACTTCACCCAACTGCCCTTCGTAGGCATGGTGGCAGAACCACCACTGAAAGCACGGAGTGTGTCGATATATTCCGTAGTGACACCTGTAGCAGCACTACTATAGCGGTCAATCTGTATCTTTTCTGTGGCCTTATTGATACCTACACCACGCATGGTTTCCTTCACCTCCTTGATGGTACCATCAGGATTGAAATACAACTTCTCAATGCATACCGAACGACGCTTGTCATCATTGGGTGAGAAGAAATTGGTGTGATAGAAAATGTACCACTGATCCTTATAATTGATGATACTATGATGATTAGTCCAGCAGCCGTTAGGATGCTCAGCCATGATGATTCCCTTGTATTCATAAGGTCCCATAGGATTCTTACTCATGGCGTATCCAAGCACTTCTGTGTTTTCCCTCACATAAGGATAGGTCAGGTAATAATTGCCGTTGTACTCGAAAGCGAATGAGCCTTCAGCTTGACGATTAGGAAGATCTTTGAGACAGTGTACACCCACCATCTCCATCTCACGATTGCCCCATTTGACTGTTTCCTTGGGGTTGTCATCGGCGAGTTCCTTCATGTTGTCCTTAAGTTTGGCACAACGTC
Source organism: Bacteroidaceae bacterium (assembly GCA_045117095.1). Taxonomy (GTDB): domain Bacteria; phylum Bacteroidota; class Bacteroidia; order Bacteroidales; family Bacteroidaceae; genus Minthosoma. The sequence goes on from JBGUMY010000168.1 coordinate 13,993, forward strand.
CATTGCCCCAGAAGATATAGGCATTGCCATCAGATGCCTGAAGCACGCAGGGATCGATGCCATTGATGCCCTTGATAGGCTCTGGCTCAGGAATGAAAGGGCCTTCTGGATTGTCAGCGATGGCCACACCAACAGCAAAACCACCACCTGTAGCAGGAGCAGATGGGAAATAAAAGTAATATTTCCCGTTTCTGTATACACAATCAGGTGCCCACATCGAATAGGAATTAGGTCTCACCCAAGGCACCTTGTTCTGGGTGACAATCATTCCATGATCTGTCCAATCTGTCAGATTCTCTGAAGAAAAGACGTGATAGTCTTCCATGCAAAACCAATCTTGACGCTGTCCCACAGGGGGCTTAATGTCATGCGATGGATAAAGATAGACCTTGCCATTGAACACACGTGCCGTCGGGTCAGCCGAGAAAAGGTCACGTATGACAGGATTTTGTGCTGCGCTGTTTAGTGCCAATAGCAACAAAGGAGTAAATAAAAATTTTTTCATTAATTAGGTTTTATAACAGTAAATAGTATTTCTTCCATCCTCACAATAGGTGGACTTCTCTGTGCAAAGGTACGAACATTTCACGCAACGCTTATTCCATTCTTGTTTCACAAACTGTTAAATTTGTAACATACTTCAATTTATCCTATATCCCTTACACTGAAAGAAGTAAAATAAACTTAAAAATCCATGTTACGAAACGTGAAAATCGACTTTATATCCTTTTTTCTTGCTAATTTTGCAGCCAAATTCAGAATTCATGAATATAGGTAATCGTGATGGTGAAGATTAACGGCAAGGTCATACTGATGCGACTGGCGATGCTGTTGGCTATCCTGCTCATGTCGAAATCGTTTTGTCAGGCTCAAGAGATAAAATCTGACAGAACTACTGAGCGTGTCATGACAGGTGAGCCTATCTTCTCGCATGGTATGTACTACACGGGTATGGTGGAGTATGATGGGGAGATGATTCCAAGTTTCCTTTTTGCCGATTACTATGTGTTTGGTCAACTCGTGTTCAAAAATGAGCGTCAGGCCAAGAAGTATTATAAGATTGCCGCTAACATCAAGAAGGTTTATCCAATTGCTTGTGAAATCAGAAGAGAAGTGGACATTACCGTCGCTCACATGGATTCATTATCAACCAAGAAAGAAAAGGATGCCTATCTGAAGCAGCAAGAGAAAGATTTGAAGGCAAAATACTTTCCTCAGTTGAAGAAACTCACTTTTGCCCAGGGTAAGTTGCTGATTAAGTTGATTGACCGCCAGTGTGAAATGACAAGTTACAACCTCATCAAGCAATTTATGGGCTCATTCAAAGCTGGTTTCTATAATGCCTTCGCTTCCCTTTTTGGAGCCAGCTTGAAGAAAGAATATGATCCAGATGTGGATGACCGACTCACTGAACGTGCCATTTTACTCATTGAAAGCGGACAAATGTAAATTATTTACGATTGACCATTGGAGAATGAAGAACCGTAAGCTGAAAATCACAGAGATGGGACGCATGAATGTGGACGAGTTCCGTGCGTCAGAGAAGATGCCACTCATTGTAGTGCTCGATGATGTAAGGAGCATGTACAATGTGGGGAGTGTCTTCCGTACATCAGATGCCTTTCGTGTGGAAGCCATCTATCTGTGTGGCATTACTGCCCAACCTCCTCATCCTGAAATCCATAAGACAGCATTGGGAGCTGAAGACACTGTCGAATGGAAATATTTCCCCACAGCTCTTGATGCTGTGGCTGCTCTCAAGGAGAAAGAATACATTATATATAGTATAGAACAATGTGAAGGGGCAACGATGCTGCAGACTCTCTCCCAAGGTATATCATTAGGGAACAAGCCGGATAGCGCTTCCTCATGGGGGAAGGTAAAAGAGGGGATCTCTAAGTATGCCATCATCCTTGGTAACGAAGTGAAAGGGGTGCATCAAGAGGTCGTTGATGCTTCTGATGGTTGCATCGAGATTCCGCAGTTTGGCACCAAGCATTCCCTGAATGTCAGCACGACTGCAGGAATCGTGATTTGGGAGTTTGCCAAACGCTTGTTAATGAATTGAGGAGTTGACCGCAGTCAACTCCTCTTCCACTATTTCATATATACTTTTCTGGACGTGCCGTCAGGACTTCTTTCAATACACATGCCATGAGGGCTGTCCAATCGTCGGCCTTGCAGGTCGTAGTAGGTTTTAGGACCTTCATCGCTTGGCACCATCAAGTTGGTGATAGCCGTTTCACTATCGTCTATCATAAAGATGTAGGTGTTCAAACTACGGGCAGGCATATCAACAGTGAGAATATCCATAGGCTCATCAATTGTGATGGGCTGTTCCTGACAGAGGTTCTCGGTTTCATTGCCAGTTGACAGCAGGTGTGTGCCGCTCTTCACCTTGTAGGGAAGTCTGAGCCTCAGGTTGTAACCAGTCTTCGTGGTGTCGATAGCCATGACAATCAGTGAATCGCCTTTGATATATGCCGAAAACTCCATATCGGCCTCCGATCCTGAAGTCATATCGCGTGAGGTGGCTAAGCGCGTGGAGCCTGTGACGTGCTTGGAGAAGTGGGACATTACATAGGCACGAGGCAACAACTTATTCTTTGTATTTTTCATGTTGCCGACATTATACTTTGTCTCACCTGTGCCAACGAAGGCCCAATGTGCACGCATATACCAATAAATATATCCAGTGCATCCAGCCATCATACATTCATTGAGTTCTTCGGCAAAAAGCAGTTGCTCATGCCAATTGGGCAGACGATTAACATTGTCTGTCACAGAGTGTTCTGTCATCCACACTTCCTTGCCGTACTTGGTAGGAAGAACCGCTGAATTTTTCATATAAGTGAGGGGGGCATGACCATAGAGGTGTCCTGCCACGATGTCAATCTGATCGCGACACGTCTCGTCCTTCATGAGTGGGTCGGTATAGTTTTGAGTGAACCCCAAACTCTCACCACTGATAAGCCGCACACCAGGATAGGTTTTCCTGTCAAGCATGTAGGCATAATTTTTGACAAGCTTTACCAAGTCCTGTGGATCATAGAGACAACCAGAATAATTGACCCACCAGTCTGGTTCGTTCTGGATGGACACAGCATCAACGGCTACACCCTTGGACTTCATATATTTCAAATATGAGTTCAACCAAGGGAAGAACTTATCGTAACAGTCTTCACGCAGCTTGCCCTTGACTGCTTTATCGTCTTCAGTATTACCACCTTGCGCCTTGCCGTTAGTTTTGTAGCTTCCAGGTGGCGACCATGGTGTACCGAAAACGATGCCGCCGCGACGCTTGACAATCTGAGCCGACGGCACACAGCCTTGCCAGTTATAGTTGCTCCATCCTGCATTTTCGTCGCCCTTGAAACTTGGTGAGATTTCCATGCGCATAATGTTCAGTCCTATCTTTGAGGTAGAACCATAAAGCAATTTGACAGGCTGGGTATCTTCGCCATAAGGACACATGGCACCGTCACAGCAGGCAGCACCGAAGCCAGTAATTGTCTGACAACGTGTACTCTTCACTGCCACAACAATCGTTTTCTGAGCGTGAATGGCTATGGCAACCACCATCGCAATCATAGAGGTAATGATTCTGTTCATAGAGGTAAGTAATAAGAATTTGGCTGCAAATATACAAAAAAATGTAATGAATAAGTAGGTAATAATGCCAAAATCTTTGTAACTTTGCACCGAAAACGAAAAATCTCATACCAAAATAACAAAACCAAACGAATATGAAAAGATTTTTTTTGATGGCTTTATTGATGTGTGTCTGGCTGATGGACTGGGCACAAGAGTCGGCAAAGAGTGATTATGTAAGCGACCAAATTATACGTCAAAAAGTCGTGGACAATGGTGGCACTGGCAATTACAAGGCTGTGGTAGTGACGGAGAAGACGCTGGAGAACTATACGGTCTATCGTCCGCGTAGTGTTAAAGCCGCAGCTCGACGTGAAGGTGCGCTGCCTGTGCTCATTTGGTGCAACGGAGCCTGTTCAGACAATTCAAAAGGTTATGAACGTATGCTCAACGAGATGGCTTCTCACGGGTATTTAGTGGTGGCGATAGGCAAGATGAAGGTGAACGACAACGATCGTGAAGATGGTGGCTCAAACGAGAAGCAGGTGGTGGAGGCCATTAACTGGGTAGTGAAACAATCAACGACGAAGACGAGCGATTATTATAAGGCGGTAGATGTGGATAATATCGCTTTGTCAGGACATTCCTGCGGTGGTGCGCAAGCTATTGCCAATTGTGCCAACACAAGAGTGAAGACGCTCCTTATCATGAACGCAGGCATGGGTGGCATGTCGATGGGAGGCGCATCGCCCCAAACTTTGAAGCAACTTCATTGTCCGCTCATCTATATGACAGGAGGTCCAGATGATGTGGCTTACGGAAACGCCAAGTCCGACTATGGAAGCATCACGAAAGTGCCAGTGGTGTGGGCAGATCTGTCCACAGCAGGACATGGAGGCACGTATTGGGAATCTCAAGGCGGTGATTTCGGTCGTGTGGCGCTGAAATGGATGGATTGGCAACTGAAAGGATACAGTCAGAACGCAAGCGTGTTTCTGAAGCCCGACTTGACGGTGTTTCCCAAATGGAAAATTCAGAACAAGAATTTTGGCAAGGTAGATTATGAGTCCGTCTTCCAGCCTTTGGT
>JBGUMY010000169.1:0-2333 GCA_045117095.1 Bacteroidaceae bacterium
TACATATTCACACGCGTTCTTTTTTGAATTGTGTTGTACTTTTCTTATATTGGATAGCTAACATCGTTAAATCATCACTCTGCTCGGTGTCGCCCACAAATTGGTGGACAGCACCGTTCATCGTTTCTGTCAGTTGCTGAGGAGCGTCCATTTCTGCGGAAAGGGCGTTGAATACATCCATGAGGCGTTCCTCTCCGAACTGGTCGTGGACAGCATTCTCCGCCTCGGTCAGTCCGTCGGTATAGAGGAAAAGGGTGGTACCTGGCGACATGACAAGTTCCTGCTCCGTATAGTTCCAGCCCGACATCACGCCGATGGGGAGGTGTGGGTTCGTGCAGTCCATCATGCTCACTTCGTACTTGTTCTTCTCCGTGTCTGCATGGAGAATCAGAGGCGCATTATGTCCAGCGTTGCAGTAACTGAGGTGGCCTGTCTGCAGGTCGAGCACGCCGATGAAGAGCGTGACAAACATGTCCTCGTCGTTGCCCGTGCAGATATTGGCATTCATGGTGCTGGCGATGTGGCTCGGCTTGTCCACGTGCATGGCAATGTTGCGGAAGAGCGTGCGGCTGACAGCCATGACGAGCGAGGCCGGCACACCCTTGCCCGAGACGTCGCCGATGCAGAAGAAGAGCTTTTCGTTGTGGATGAAGAAGTCGTAGAGGTCGCCGCCGACAGCCTTGGCGGGTTTCAGCATACCATAGAGGTCAATCTCCTTACGGTCGGGGAAGGGAGGGAACGTCTTGGGCAGCATCGACATCTGGATGCTGTGCGCCACGTTCAGCTCACTCTCTATCGTGGCTTTGGCGGCAGTCGAAACCTTCAGTTCCTCCACATACCGTTTCAGCGACTGCTGCATAGTGTCGAACGAGTTGCGCAGCTGGGCGATTTCGTCCTTGTGCTTGAACTCTGGCAGAGGCGTGTCGAAATTACCCTTGGCCACCTCCTGGGCCGACTCAGACAAGAAGGCCAAAGGCTTGGTGGCACGATGGATGCTGTGGCGCACGGTGAAGAAAATGATGAGGCCACCAATGACCACGACAAACAGAATGACGAGGGTGAGTGTCAATCCCAACATGTACACCATGTCGTTATGTTGCCAGACAACCAATGTCCAATTGGTGTGGGCTAAAGGCTTGGCATGGACATAATACTCCGTGTTCTTCAGGTCTTGCATGGCCATTCTTTCGGTCACCCCCTTCATCACCTCTTCCTGCTCTCCTTTCAGCAACTTGGTGTCCAAGGAATCGGTCCCAACAATCTTCTTTCCCTTGCCGTCAACCACCTGAATGCAGAAGAGGTTCGCAAGCTCTGCGTCGTCCAAACCATTAAAATCCTCAAAGAACTCCATCCTCCTGACATTCCTTTCCTCAGCATCGACAGTCTTTTCAAGCCAATCAATGTCCATGACAATGCCATACACACCAACCTTTTTGCCCTGACCGTCGTGGATGGGCTGCACATAACTGCACACCAGCGCATTCTCGCCGTGATACGGGTCTGACAGATAGCCAGAGTCAGCCTGCAAACCCTTCTGATACCACTCCTCCTTGAAGTAATCATACTGCTCCGAACCCATCTGTCTGCGCTCCACATGCGTGCTGTCGGCAAAACGCACGTAAGGCTCAAACCAATGCCCCTCACCCTGATAATAGTCAGGCTCGAAGGCCACGAAGCACCCACGATAATGAGGGTTCAGCCTCAGTTCCTTCTCCAGAGCCTCATACACGCTCCGAGGGCTGCCCAGATTGGCCTCCACCTCAGCCACATTGTTCGTGGCCGACACGCCCACCATCTGCAACATCGTCTCCATCTTCTCGCCTATCCCGTCCATCACATACTGCCCCCTCATGGCGCTGTTCACCAGCGAGAGGTTAAAAGCATACTTCACGATGACTCCTAAGATGAGCACATTGAAGACCACCATAATCAAGACGACACGCCAAGTGATGCGTCTTGCCAACTTGCTCTTACTCTTCTTCATTTCTTATCACGTAATTAGCTATCCCATAATAGTCAGCGTTTGTTTTGGAATTTTGGTATTCAAATCGGCCACAAAGGTACGGATAAGTGAGAGAATAACCAAATTTATTTGAGTTTTTCCGAACGTGAGTACCTTAGAGCGCAGCTCAACGGTACGGATAAGTGAGGACAATACAAAGGGAAAAAAACAAGCACCCGTGCAGCATCATCGCCACACGGGTGCTTCATATCTATATGTCCTTTATCATTATCTCATCTTACCCCACTGGAATCACTTGATCTTGTAGGCAGCGAAGTACTCGCCGTGACGGAGGTAGAGGATGCCGTTGTCGATGTGCATGTGTGCCCAG
>JBGUMY010000170.1:0-10119 GCA_045117095.1 Bacteroidaceae bacterium
TGGTGAGGCATTCAGTTACGAGACAGGCGAGAAGATGGTGAAATACACAGAAGAAGACGTGCTGCACCTCCTTCTGGAGCAGTACAACGGTCAGCGCATCTACCTCTTGGCTCCCTTGGTACAAAGCCGCAAGGGACATTATCGCGAGCTCTTCGAAAGCATCCGCAAGAAGGGTTATCTTTATGCCCAAGTGGATGGCGAGATTGTGGAGGTGACCGAGGGCATGAAAGTGGATCGCTACAAGACCCACGACATCGAGGTGGTCATCGACAAGCTCGCTGTCAATGACAAAGATGAGGAGCGTTTGAAGAAAAGTCTGGAAGTAGCAATGAAGATGGGAGAAGGGCAAGTGATGATTTTAGAGAAATCAGGAATGAGGAATGAGGAATTAGGAATGGAATGTGATGCTGTTGACAGAGTATCAATTCCTCATTCCTCATTCCTCATTCCTCATTCCCTCCGCCACTTCTCCAAGCGTCTCATGTGTCCCACCACAGGTCTATGCTATCGCGACCCGGCGCCCAACAACTTCTCGTTCAATTCGCCACAAGGAGCATGTCCACACTGCAAAGGGTTGGGCTTTGTGCCTGCAGTCGATGTGGAGAATATGGATTATCAGGAGATGGCGACTTACGTGCAGGGGTTAAATCTCGATGAGCAGCGGGCATGGGCGGAAAAATGGGCAGAGTCGGTGGACAAGATGATCGTGTGTCCTGACTGTGGAGGTAAGCGGTTGAATCGGGAGGCGTTACATTTCCGCATCGATGGCAAGAACATTGCCGAGGTATCGGACATGGAACTTTCGGCGCTTTACGACTGGATATCGACCATCGAAGAACGTATGGAACCTAAACAGCGCGCCATCGCTCACGAAATCATCAAGGAAATCGCCACGCGGCTGAAGTTCCTGCTCGACGTGGGACTTCACTATTTGAGTCTCTCACGCAGTTCCGTCAGTCTCTCAGGCGGTGAAAGCCAGCGCATCCGACTTGCCACACAGATAGGCACAAAGCTGGTCAACGTACTATATATATTAGATGAGCCGAGTATCGGGCTTCACCAGCGCGACAACATGCGACTCATCCGTTCCCTCAAGCAGCTGCGTGACGAGGGCAATACCGTCATCGTAGTGGAGCATGACAAAGACATGATGCTCAATGCCGACTATATCGTTGATATGGGACCCTTCGCAGGACGCAAGGGCGGAGAAGTGGTCTATCAAGGCACGCCGCAGGACATGCTCCAAACCGACACGCTCACATCCCGATTCCTCAACGGAAAAGAGAAAATAGAGATTCCTCCTCAAAGAAGGACGGGCAATGGCAAGACCCTCCGTATCGTCGGTGCCAAAGGTAATAACCTGAAGGATGTCACTGTCGAGATACCCCTTGGGATGCTTGTCTGCGTCACGGGTGTCAGCGGCAGCGGCAAATCGACCCTTATCAACGAGACCCTTCAGCCTTACCTCAGCCAGCACTTTTACCGTTCCCATCAGGAGCCACTTGCCTTTGACCGCATCGAGGGTGTTGAGGCCATTGACAAGGTAGTCAGCGTCGATCAGTCGCCATTGGGGCGCACTCCGCGTTCCAATCCTGCCACCTACACCGATGTCTTCACCGACATCCGCAAGCTGTTTGTCGAGATGCCTGAGTCGAAGATGCGTGCCTATAAGCCAGGCCGATTCTCCTTCAATGTAGCAGGCGGACGCTGCGAGGTGTGTGGCGGCAACGGCTACAAGACCATCCAGATGAATTTCCTGCCCGATGTGTTGGTGCCCTGTGAGGCATGTCACGGACGTCGTTACAACCGCGAGACCCTCGAAGTACGCTTCAAAGGCAAGAGCATTGCTGATGTGCTCGACATGACCATCAACCAAGCCGTTGAGTTCTTCGAGCATCAGCCTAAGATTCTTCAAAAGATAAAAGTGCTCCAAGATGTTGGCCTTGGCTACATCAAACTCGGACAACCCTCCTCTACCCTCTCTGGCGGTGAGAGTCAGCGTGTGAAACTAGCCACCGAACTCGCCAAACGCGATACAGGCAAGACTCTCTACATCCTCGATGAACCCACTACGGGCCTTCACTTCGAAGACATCCGCACGCTCATGGTTGTTCTCAACCGCCTCGTCGACAAGGGGAACACCGTCATCGTCATCGAGCATAACCTCGATGTCATCAAGCTCGCCGACCATCTCATCGACATGGGTCCCGAGGGAGGACGAGCGGGGGGCACCGTCGTGGATGTCGGCACGCCCGAGGCTGTGGCTCAATCAGGCAAGGGCATCACGGCGGAATTTCTGAAGAAAGAACTGGACAATTCGTAAGTTTTCATGGCTGCACGTCTGCAAAACCTCACAGAAGGATCTATCCTCATTATAGGCCTCTCACGTCATTCTGGGAAAGGGATGTCTTGACAAAAAAAGAGAAAAAAGTCTTTGAATTCTACGCACTTATCCGTACCTTTGCACTCGATAACAAAAAAATGATATATCCAACCACATACGAACAGAAGATTGGCTTTGACCAAGTACGCCAGCGGCTCACGGCTTTGTGCCTCTGCCCGCTGGGTGAAGGACTGGTGAGGGACATGGCCTTCTCGGTACAATTCGATGACATCCGCCGACAGGTAAAGCAGACGATGGAGATGGTCAGCATCCTCGGTGCGGATGATTTCCCCGACCAGAATTTCTTTGACGTGCGTCCGTCGCTCAAGCGCATCCGCATCCAGAATACATGTCTGGATGTGGAGGAACTGTTCTGTCTGCAACGTTCGCTGGCCACAATCAGCGCCTTGTATGCATTTCTGAACCGATGCACGGATGGTGAAAACGCTGTTCCCCTCTTTCCCTATCTATATATATTATGTAAAGAGGTGAAGACCTATCCGCATCATGTAAAGCGCATCGACCAAATTCTGGACAAGTACGGTCATGTGAAGGACACGGCCTCACCTGCATTGTTACAAATCCGTCAGGAACTGGCATCGACGGCGGGAAGCGTGTCAAGGGCTTTGCAGAATATCCTCAGGTCAGCGAAAGGCGAAGGACTCATCGACAAAGATGTGTCCCCCACCCTGCGCGATGGCCGTCTGGTCATCCCCGTGGCTCCTGCCATGAAGCGGAAGATTCGTGGCATCGTACATGATGAGTCAGACACGGGTCGGACGGTTTTCATCGAGCCTGCCGAAGTGGTGGAAGCCAACAACCGCATCCGCGAATTGGAGAGTGAGGAGCGGAAGGAAATCAACCGCATCCTGATGGAGTTCACCGATACGGTGCGTCCTGAGGTGGACGATATGCTCAGGAGTTACGATTTCCTGGCGCAAATCGACTTCATCCGTGCCAAGGCGAAGTTCGCCATCATCACCAACAGCACTGAACCGCGCATGGAGAACAAGCAGGTGATTGACTGGGCTATCGCTGTGCACCCTTTGCTGGAACTGAGATTTAAGGCTCAGTCTCAATTAGGAATTAGGAATGAGGAATTAGGAATTGACACTAATTCACCAACAGAACATTCAATTCCTCATTCCTCATTCCTCATTCCTAAATCCGTTGTTCCCCTCGACATCACGCTGACGCAGAAACAACGCATACTGCTCATCTCGGGACCAAATGCTGGTGGAAAATCCGTCTGCCTAAAAACCACAGGACTGCTGCAATACATGTTCCAGTGCGGCATGCCCGTACCAGTGGCGAAGAGCAGCGTCTTCGGCATCTTCCGCAACATCTTCATCGATATCGGCGACGAGCAGAGCTTGGAGAACGACCTCTCGACCTACTCATCCCACCTGCTCAACATGAAGCAGATGATGAAGCACTGCGATGGAAAAAGTCTCATCCTCATCGACGAGTTCGGCGGTGGCACTGAACCCCAAATTGGTGGAGCGATGGCGGAGGCAATGCTGAAAGTGTTCAACAAGAAGCGCACCTTCGGCGTCATCACCACCCACTATCAGAACCTAAAGCACTATGCCCAGGAAACCGAGGGCATCGTGAACGGCGCCATGCTCTACGACCGCCAGCTCATGCAACCGCTGTTCCGACTCTCCATCGGCAATCCCGGTAGCTCGTTCGCCATCGAAATCGCTCGCAAGACAGGCATCCCCGACGAGGTCATCCGCGATGCCAGCGAAATCGTCGGCAAGGACTATATCAACTCTGACAAATACCTACAAGACATCGTGCGTGACAAACGCTATTGGGAACAGAAACGCCAAAGCATCCATCAGCATGAGAAGCAGATGGAGCAGACCATTCAGCGCTATGAGGAGGACATCCAACGCCTGCATGATGAGCGTAAGACCATCATCGCCCACGCCAAAGAAGAGGCTGAGCAGATGCTGAAGGACTCAAACGCAAAAATCGAGCAGACCATCAAGGACATCAAGGAGGCACAAGCGGAGAAGGAACGCACCCGCATGATTCGCCAAGACCTCGCCGACTTCAAGCAGGACATCCGCGAGATCGACCCTGAAATTGCCGATGAGAGAATCAGACGGCAGATGGAGAAACTGATGCGAAGGAGGGAGAAGAAAAAGAAAAAGACCCTCCCCTCACCCTCCCTGCAGGGAGGGAGTGGTATCTCATCCAAAGAAAGCACCAATGAGCAAGGTAACTTCTCCCTACCTGCAGGGAGGGCAGGAGAAGGGTCGTTCGTGCGCCTCAAAGGCCAAACCACCATCGGCCAAATCCGGAAAATTAGTGGCAACGAGGCGATGGTTATCTTCGGACACGTCACCACCAATGTGAAACTTGACCGCCTCGAACCTGCTGAGCCTCCCAAGAAGGAAAAGAACGTAGCTGCCACTTTTGTCAGTGTGCAGACCCGTGACGAAATCCGTCAGACAACACTCAATTTCAAGGAACAGCTCGACGTGCGCGGCATGCGTGGTGACGAAGCCATCCAAGCCGTCACATACTTCATCGACGATGCCCTTGTAGCCCGTGCCACCCGTGTGAAAATCCTTCACGGCACTGGCACCGGGGCTTTAAAGACCGTCATTCGCCAATACCTCAACACGATGCCTCCTGTCGCAGACTTCTACGACGAAGACATCCGCTTCGGAGGCGCCGGCATTACCATTGTAGAACTCGTATAATCAGCCCCCACGTTGGGCGATGAACAAAATAATTTGTAGCAGAACAGAAGTATGATTATGAAGAAGATTATTACATGTATCATGGCATATACCGCCATAGCAGTTCATGCACAAAATGATAGTATTATGACGCCACCTCCACCGACGTATCCCATGATGACCCCCATCTCCTTGATGGATGACCTCAATGCCGATGTCATGGAACTCCAGTTCGGAAAAGCCGATGCTGCCGCCAAGAAACTCATTGCCAATGCCAAACGCAAGCGTCAGTCAACCTTCGAATACGAAAAGATAGAGGAGGCGTGTCACAAAGGCGAGAATGGTCTCCGTGGCGTTGATCGCATCCTCATTGTCGACAGCGTTGTGGTGGATAAGCAAGACTTTCTCAAAGCCTATCCTATCTCGCCAGAACTCGGCACCCTGACCCTTTTGGGCAAGGGAGATATCGTGCAGTATCAAACCCAACTGAACGGCATGGTGCTCCGTCCCGAGATTACAGCCAACAGTCTCGACATTCAGCTCATCCGCTACTACCTTGAAAATGGTCGGCTCAACGAGGGTGAAGCCATCGAAGGACTCGGCATCGACGGTGACATCAATTACCCTTTCCTCATGCCCGACGGCCAAACCTTCTACTTTGCCGCCCGTTCCGGAGAAGGGTATGGCAACTATGACCTCTACGCCACCCGCTACGACTCTGACTCCAAACAGTTCTATCAAGCGGAGAATATGGGATTCCCTTACAACTCTTATGCCAACGACTATATGCTCGTCATCGATGAATCAGCCCACCTTGGCTGGTTTGCCAGCGATCGCTATCAGCCCTATGGCAAAGTTTGCATCTACACCTTCATTCCCAACGAATCCCGCCAAACTATCGACTATGAGACCATCGACCTTTCGGAACTACGCGCCATCGCCTCGTTGAGATCACTCGCAGCCATCCCCATGTCCTACGAGCAGAATCAGGCCAAAAGCGCAGCACTCCAACGCGTCAAACAACTCTCCGCCACGGTTTCCACCACACGCCAGAAGGATTTCGAGTTTGTCATCAACGATGCCAAAACTTACTATACTTTCGATGATTTCATGTCTGCCGATGCAAAAAAACTCTGCAGCGACTGGCTCCAGAAATCTAAGAACCTGGCCAGCCTCAACGAACAACTCCAGCAGATGCGTGCAACTTCTCGTTCTTCCCGTCAGCAGATTCTCAACCTCGAAACACGCATCATGGATTTACAAACCGAAGTGCATCAACTCGAGAAGTCTGTCCGAAAAGTAGAACTCTCTAAATAATCATTGCCTTATGAAAACCTTCCCTCCATCAGAGCTCATCATCAACGATGACGGTTCGGCATTCCATCTTCATCTACGTCCCGAACAACTCGCAGACCGTGTCATCCTTGTAGGTGACCCAGGCAGAGTCACTACCGTCGCCTCCCATTTCTCTCAACAGGAATGTGAAGTCAGCAGCCGCGAGTTCCACAGCATTACGGGAACCTACCAGGACAAACGCATCACAGTTCTCTCCACGGGCATTGGCTGTGACAACATCGATATCGTCATGACCGAACTCGACGCCCTTGCCAATATCGATTTCAACACCCGAACAGAGAAGCCTGAACATAGAACCCTGACCATCGTTCGTATCGGCACTTGCGGAGGATTGCAGCGTTTCACGCCTACGGGTTGTTTCATTGCGTCAGTGAAGAGTATCGGTTTTGATGGACTGCTCAACTACTATGCTGGACGCAACGAGGTGTGCGATTTGGCTTTAGAGGAAGCCTTCAAAAAACACATGAATTGGAGTCCCCTCAAAGGTGCTCCCTATGTGGCTGTTGCCAATCCCGACTTGATCAACCAGATTGCTCAAGATGATATGGTGCGTGGCTATACCATTGCCTGTGGAGGTTTCTATGGACCACAAGGGCGCCAAATCCGTTTGAAAATTCAAGACCCACAGCAGAACGAGAAGGTGGAGGCATTTGAATATGATGGCATGAGAATCTGCAACTTTGAGATGGAATCTTCTGCCCTCGCTGGACTTTCCTCTTTGCTTGGCCATCGTGCCATGACCTGTTGCATGGTCATCGCCAACCGCTACACCACGGAAATGAACACAAACTATAAAAACTCCATCGACACGCTCATCCAAAAGGTGCTCAACAGAATATGATCGTTAGCATTGTGCTTGCCTTACCCTTTATCGTTCTTGCCATCGTCTTTCTGATGGGCAAGGGTGATAGACTTATTGCAGGATACAATTCGGCCAGCGATGAAGAGCGTCAGACGGTAAACATTCATCGTCTACGTTTGTTGATGGCCATCATGTCCCTCTTGACGGCTTCCTATTGTGGCATCTTACCTTTTATTGGCAATGATGCTCTTTTACAACTGGCTGCATTCGCCATATTTCTTGTTATCACGATTATTTTCATTATTCTCGCCAACACTTGGGCGAAAAAGAAATAGACAATGATTTCATTTGAAAGTGACTATAACAACGGAGCGCATCCGCTTGTCCTCCAACACCTCATAGAAACCAATGAATGCCAAAGTGCATCTTATGGTTTTGACGAATGGAGTCAACTGGCTAAGACTAAGATTCGTCAAATCTGCGACTGCCCTTCTGCTGACATTTATTTTCTCCCTGGAGGAACACAAACCAATGCCACAATCATTGACAGCATGTTGGCCTCTTATGAAGGTGTTCTTGCTGTTGAATCTGCTCACATCAATGTCCATGAATCAGGTGCCATTGAGGCTTATGGACATAAAGTCATCACTCTTCCCTCCCATGAGGGCAAGATGGATGCCGATGAACTTGGCCACTATCTTCAGGCTTTCCATTCTGATCCAACGTGTGACCACATGGTCTTTCCGGGTATGGTATATATCACATTCCCGACTGAACTCGGCACTCTTTATCAAGGCAAAGAGATAGAGCAAATTCATGCCATCTGTCAGCAGTACAACATACCTCTCTTCATCGATGGCGCACGTCTTGGATATGGGCTGATGTCTTCTGAATGCGACTTTGACCTTCGTTGGTTTGCCCACCACTGCGATGTGTTCTACATTGGTGGCACTAAAGTAGGTGCTCTCTGCGGTGAGGCTGTAGTGTTTCCCCGGGATAATGC
Source organism: Bacteroidaceae bacterium (assembly GCA_045117095.1). Lineage (GTDB taxonomy): Bacteria > Bacteroidota > Bacteroidia > Bacteroidales > Bacteroidaceae > Minthosoma. Next base: position 8,241 of record JBGUMY010000170.1, read on the forward strand.
CCCACGCCATTTTTTCAATATCGTGAAACGGCATGGTGCCCTGCTTGCGAAAGGACGACTGGTGGGCGTCCAATTTGATGCGCTCTTCACAGACAACTTGTATTTTCGTATTGCTCGCCATGCAATTGACTGCGCCATGCAATTGCGTCAACTTTTCATTAATGCCGGTGTTCCAATCAAGGATTCTCCCACGAATCAACAGTTTGTTGTCTTGACCAACACCCAGATGCAACAACTCCAGAGCCATATTCTTTTCGAGACATGGGAGCCACTTGATGTAAACCACACCCTTTGCCGCTTTGTCACCAGTTGGGCCACTACCGAAAACGATATGATTCAACTCTCACAAGCGCTTGATACACTCTCACAATAAAATAATCATTCCTATTCTTTTCTAAAGTATCTAGATAGAAATCCTTTTGATGATATGACAGACACTATTTGCGCACTCGCCACTGCCCCAGGCGGAGCATTGGGAATCATCAGAATATCAGGTGCTTTGTCGCTTGAAATCCTTTCGCATGTATTCGATAAAAACCTTTCACAGTTCAAACCCAACACCATTCACTATGGCCATATCAAGGATGGCTCCGAAATTGTTGATGAGGTGTTGCTATCCATCTTTCGCTCTCCCCACTCCTTCACAGGCGAGGACTCTGTGGAAATCTCTTGTCATGGATCCTCCTACATATTAAATAAGGTGTTGGAACTTTTGGTACAAAACGGCTGTCGCATGGCTAATCCAGGCGAGTTCACTCAACGTGCCTACCTCAATGGAAAACTCGATCTCTCCCAGGCAGAAGCTGTTGCTGACCTCATCGCCTCCACCAACCAAGCTACCCATTATCTTGCCATGAGCCAACTCCGTGGTGGCATTTCGACAGAACTTTCACGTTTAAGGGAACAACTGCTGAAACTTACATCACTGTTAGAACTCGAACTCGACTTTTCCGACCACGAAGACCTCGAATTTGCCGACCGTACGGAGTTGTCGGAACTTGCCCAAAAGATAGACAACCACATCACCCATCTTGCACAAACCTTTGAAACAGGCCAAGCCCTTAAACAAGGCATTCCTGTTGCCATTGTCGGCAAAACCAACGTCGGCAAATCTACGCTCCTCAATCAACTTGTCGGAGATGACCGCGCCATCGTTTCCGATGTTCATGGTACCACACGCGACACCATCGAAGAAACCATGGAGATTAACGGAGTTCAATTCCGTTTCATCGACACGGCTGGCATCCGCAAAACCGATGATGAAGTGGAACAAATAGGCATTGAACGTACCATTCAAAAGATTCATCAGGCTCGTATTGTTATTTGGCTTCTTGACCAACGTCCATCATGGGATGAGATGGATGAAATGGATGCATTAAGTAAAGACAAAAGATGTATCTATGTTCACAACAAGTTAGATCAATTAGACCTTCATAAATTCAACCCTTACATTGTGCCACTCTCCATGATTAGCGCAAAAACCGGCAAAGGCATCCCCAATCTGAAACGCCGCATCTTTGAAGAAGCCCAAAGAGCCGGCCTAACCACCAATGCCTCTGACATTATCGTTACCAATGCCCGGCACTATGATGCCCTCATGCGTGCCCACTCTCACCTTCAGCGCGTCCTTGAAGGTCTCAATGAAAATCTCAGCGGAGACCTCCTTTCCGAAGACCTCCGCCTCACCCTTGACACCCTTGCCGAAATCACAGGCGGTCAAATCACCCCACAAGAAACCCTCAACAACATCTTCTCCCATTTCTGCGTGGGCAAGTAATCCCTTATAAATAACTCTGAACAACTTGGAGTAATTTGAACTAAGTCCCTCTAAATGAGGGACTTTTTGTATTTTAACACTTCAAGTTGCATATTTGTTAGT
>JBGUMY010000171.1:0-29861 GCA_045117095.1 Bacteroidaceae bacterium
ACGAGGATGTGGCTAAGAACCTGGCCGAACTGGACAAGCAATTGGGATAATACTTTAGAACACCTTTGATGTTTTTAAGAAAACAATATACCTTATCTTCAAAATCCTCCTAATCTGCCGATTTATCGGCGTAGTTTTGTTCACTACACCGCTTTGCGATAGATTAGGAGGATTTGAAGGATTTTAATATAATTATGAAAAAGAACCTATTTACTTTATTAGCTTTTATTGCTTTCACGACCCTATTTGCACAAGAAACTTTTCGTTTTGGCTCCAACGTGCGTCCTGATGGCATGAAGTTCGAGGTGGATAGCCGAGGCTTCATCATTGGTGGGAAGCATGTATTGCCTGTGATGGGCGAGATACACTATGCCCGTGTGCCTGAACAAGAGTGGCGACGTGAGATTCAGAAGATGCGGGCAGGTGGCATCACCATCATTGCTACATATGTATTTTGGATTCACCACGAAGAGGAAGAAGGCCTATGGAATTGGAACGGTAACAGGAACCTGCGTAAATTCATCGAAATCTGTGGCGAGGAGAAGATGCCCGTTGTGTTGCGTATCGGTCCTTTCTGTCACGGAGAGGTGTATCAAGGCGGTTTCCCTGTATGGCTTACAGACAAGGCTGAACGTGACCCTCAACAATTCAGGTTAAGGTCGCAAGCCCCTGGATTCATGGAGGCAACGAAAAATCTCTACAACAACATCTTCACACAAGTGAACGGCTTGCTTTGGAAACAAGGAGGGCCTATCGTAGGTGTGCAGATTGAGAATGAGTGCCGAGGTCCTTGGGCATATTATATGGCGCTGAAAGACATCGCTGTGGAGGCAGGCTTCGATACTCCTTTTTACACTCGTACAGGTTGGCCAAAACTAAATGGAAATGAGGAGTTTGGCAAGCTGTTGCCCCTCTATGGTGACTATGCTGATGGCTTCTGGGATAGAGTCTTGACCGATATGCCTGGTGACTACAAGAATGCCTTCATCATGAAGGACACACGTCTGTCTGCCGTCATCGCCACTGAAGCCCTCGGAGCTAATCAAGACACAAAAATGGAGGCGAAAGACCTTTCCTACCCTTACCTCACGTGTGAATTGGGGGGCGGTATGATGCCTTCTTACCATCGTCGCATCAACATGAGTGGACGTGAGGTGAAACCACTGGCTATCTGCAAGTTGGGTTCTGGTTCCAACCTGCCTGGCTACTATATGTATCATGGTGGAACGAACCCTTACAACCCCAAACACACGATGGCAGAGACACAAGCTACGAAAGTGACCAACTACAACGATATGCCCCACATGACCTACGACTTCCAGACACTTTTAGGGGAGATGGGACAACCCAATTCTGTTTCATGGAATGAAAGCCGGCTTCTCCATCAGTTCTTGGCTGATTGGGGACATATCTTGAGCCAGATGGATGTGGACACCCTCTCCGACCACTATGCCCGTCGTGGCTGCTTCGAGTTCTTCAACAATTACGTGCGCATCCTCAACGAAGGGGGAACCTCATACGTCACTCCTCGTGGTTGGCAGATAGCCCCCAACGTGCCTATCGATTGGGCAACTGTCGAACCCTTCTGCCAAGCCGACGGTATGACTTACTTCATCGCCATCCCTGACAAGAAGCCCCAACTCTGCATCGACGGAAAGGTCATCACAGCCAAACTCAACAAACCCTTCAAGGAGAGAGGCATGACCTTCTGCGTCCTTTCGAGGGAGAAAGCCTATACAGCTTATAAGATTGGCGACAAACTCTACTACTCAGATGGCATCCTCTACCAAGATGGCAATCGCATCATGAAGGAAACCTGGCAAACACTCCCCACCAAAGTCAACTATGTGTTAACGCATGAGAATGGTGGGCTTCGTGAGGTGAAAATGGGCAGTCAGAAGGTGGCAGCACAACCTGTTGAGAGCGACTTTGAGAAAGCAGCCGTTTGGGCAATCAGCAACCTCAACGAACTGAACGAGAACCTTGACCTCTATTTGCAGATTTCTTATCGAGGGGATGTGGCTCGTATCTATGCAGATGGTCAACTGGTGGAGGATAACTTCTGGAATGGCAAGCCCATGCTCGTACGCCTCTCTGACCTCGTGGGCAAAAAAGTGGAATTGAAGATTCTTCCTCTTGGCAAGGACTATCCCATCTACCTACAAAAAGCCCAGCAAGAGGAACTGAACCAAGCCCCCAATGGGGTGCTCCTCTCACTGGACAATATCAAAGTGATAGAACGACGCACTACGGCATTGCCATAAGTGGTCATTGGAAGGAAAGCGGCGTATAAGTCACTCCGTACTCCTGCCTTTCTTTCTCATAAAATTTACCACCCACAATGCTACCAGCAAGCACCGTCGCTAAAGTCGTCTTCGTTATCTCTTTCGTCTTGCGTTCCTTCTTCTTCATGTGCTTAGGCGCCACAAACGTCTGAAGCAAGAAACGGTTGGGCTTTCCACCCTCTTGAAGACGAAGGTTAAGAATCTGCATGTCCATAGCCACGCTGACCGTATCGTGAGGCAACACATTCACATAGGCATAATCACTCATGCCAATAAAATGTCCTTGCTCGTCGATAACCTTCTGCATGACCCACGCCTTGCGCATGTCATCACCATTGTTGCGAACTACTGTGCGAACCATCACATGAGCACGAGCAGCCTTCTTGTCCCCCTTTTGATTGGAACTGATGTTGAAGGCATGTGCTACAGCCTCGACACTATCGGCCGAAAATACATGCTTTGAATCTTGTGCTTGTGCGCTCACGAAGAACGCCACAAGCACAAGAGAAAAAAATATCTTTTTCATGTCGTTATGCTATTGACAGGTCTCACATCTTTGCCATCGCCTGTTCGAGGTCGGCAATGATGTCTTCCGCATTCTCGATACCAACAGAAAGACGCACAAGGTCAGGTGCCACACCTGCTTCAAGCAATTGCTCATCAGAGAGCTGACGATGCGTATGGCTGGCAGGATGGAGCACACAAGTGCGAGCATCAGCCACATGGGTGACGATAGAGATGAACTCAAGGTTATCCATAAACTTGATGGCCTCCTCACGACTGCCCTTCAAACCAAAAGCAATCACACCACAAGAACCATTTGGAAGATACTTTTGCCCTAATTCGTAGTATTTGTTACCAGGAAGACCGCAGTAGTTAATCCATCCCACCTTCGGATTCTTCTCCAACCATTCTGCCACCTTCTGAGCATTAGCACAATGCTGACGCATACGGAGATGAAGGGTCTCCAAACCGAGGTTGAGGAGGAAAGCATTCTGAGGTGCAGGAATGGAACCGAGGTCACGCATCAGCTGAGCAACAAGCTTAGTCATGTAAGCCATCTTGCCAAACGCCTTGGTATAAGTCAAACCGTGATAGCTCTCATCTGGCGTAGTCAAACCAGGGAACTTGTCAGCGTAAGCATCCCAATCGAAATTGCCGCTATCAACCACACATCCACCTACTTGGGTTGCATGCCCATCCATATACTTGGTCGTGGAATGTGTCACAATGTCGCAACCCCACTCAAAAGGACGGCAGTTGATGGGCGTGGCGAAAGTATTATCGACGATGAGAGGCACCCCATGCTTGTGTGCCATCTTGGCAAAACGCTCGATGTCGAACACATTGCCACCAGGGTTGCTGATGGTTTCGCCAAAGAAGCACTTGGTGTTGGGACGAAACTCCTTTTCGATGCGCTCATCATCCCAATCAGGGTCAATGAAGGTACACTCGATGCCGAGCTTCTTCATCGTCACGCCAAAGAGGTTATACGTGCCACCATAGATGCTGTTAGCCGTGATGAAATGGTCACCAGCCTGACAAATGTTGAAAATGGCATAGAAGTTAGCCGCCTGTCCGCTGGAAGTCAGCATCGCACCCATACCGCCTTCAAGGGCTGCAATCTTCTTGGCCACCATATCGTTCGTGGGGTTGGCCAGACGGGTATAGAAATAGCCATTGTCTTTCAAGTCGAAGAGACGAGCCATCTGCTCGCTGGTGTCGTACTTGAATGTTGTGCTCTGATAGATGGGCAATTGCTGAGGCTCGCCCTTCGTTGGTTTCCATCCGCCATGAATGCAGATGGTTTCAAGATTTTTCTTCATAAGTCTTTATTTAATTGTAAATGTAACGATCACGTCAATTGTCTTGTTTCTTCTCCGATATTGCATAGACACCGTATGTTGTTCGCCTGGGGCACAATTGGCTGGATGACAGCCGTAGGACCACTTATAAAGTTCGTTGCTCTCAATATACACGTGGCCTCGACCCCATTCGTTGGTGTTTCCATAAGCATCAAACCACGCACCATACCTGCCTGCAGCCGTATTCCATCCCACACTTCCATCTTGATTCAACGGCTCCAAAGCCGTAGGCGCTCCTCCCAACAAGGCCTCTATCTCACTCTGGTCGAGACGGATTTGGTAGTCTTGACTATATCCACCAGCAAAGTCGATGGTGGCAGTCACCTCAACAGCATCCTCCTTCACCTTCACCACTGGCTCTGCAATCACCACGATGGGATCTCCTCCCTCTGAATAGCCAGCAATCACACGATCCAAATATGTCTTTCGTGCCTGCAACCAGGTTGACATCTTCTCAATCTCCTCCTCCACATCATACTCTCCTCCCCACCAGTCAGGGTTCTTGAGCGGCCACTTCTCCACATCACGCCGATAAGCTCCACTCGACTTCATCTCATCGATGTACTTCTGGGTCTCTTCCCACGGATGGATGAACATCGAATCGCTCTTCGCTGCCCAAGCCTGCTTGTATTGCGCCACAAACTCGCTGTTGCCAAACATATCGCGGAAGAACTTATTGATATGGTAAGCAGCACCCGTCGCTTTCAAGGGGTCAGTACCATAAATCAGTTCTTTGTAGTCAGAGAAATACGTGTGGTTCTCTGTCCAATTGTTCCAATCGAAATCGAAGGCCGCATCGTAATCCCACACAGGACCGAAGGTGTATTTTCCTCCCTTGTCCTTATACATGTAGAGACTTCGAGGGGCATCAATCTCCACATTATAGACATACTCGTGCAACTGCAAGATGCTGATGAACGAGGGAATGTCCACCAATTGGTTCAGCGCCTCATAATCTCGTTGCTTGATGGCATTCTCGACAATGGAAAACTCCTCCTTGATGGAGTCAATCTGCTCAACCGTCAAGTCTTCTGGCTCCTTCACACACATCGGCAAGTTATACACCTCGCTCCAGAAATTATCCTGTGTATCAGGACTCAGATTAGGGCCATCATCTTGGTCAAGCACCAGCAACAAACCACGCTCCTCATCAATATCCACACGATGCTTCTGAATCTCTATCTTCTCCGTCAACTGATACACACCTACATACTCTTCATTGAGGAACACTTCCACAAAACGGGTGTGGTTCGTGTGGGGCATCCCCATCCATTGTGCCGTCTCGAAGGCAAACACATTCATCATGTCAGTCACATCGCGATAGTTGGACAACAGGTTCCAATTCTTGGCTTTCTCCAAACCCAACAACTTGCTCTTCTCATCGAGCTTGAACTTATAGGGCTTCTTCTTATAGTAGAGCCAACTGGAATTGCCACGTCCTCTGATGCGGCCTGTGCCCGAATAGTTCGAGTATTCCCCTTTTCCATCGATGGAGATGTGGCAGTCAATCCAATCTTCCTTCGTCTGAATCTTAACGCCATCCTCCGTCGAGATGTTCATGGTGAACACACGATACTTGTTATGTCCTTTCTCCTCATCCGTCAAGGAGGGAGAGAAATTGATACTGTCCAGATATTCCATGCTGAACGGCACCACCAGTTCCGATTCATCCGCCTTTTTCGTCACCAGCCGCAAAGTCTTCCCGTCGGCAGAGAAGTCGAACTGCAGGAATTGTTCCACCTGCAATGGAAATGTCCAATCCTGTCCGTCATAATGACGGTGCACATTCATCCAATCTTGGGCATACACAGCCCCGCACATGGAGAGTACCCACATAGTTAGTAATAGTCTTGTTTTCATAAATTCATTCATTAAATAAGCTAATCTTTACCAAATCAGCCACAAAGGTACACAGAAAAGCGTTGGTAGGCAAACTTGTAGCCCACAAATTTGTCTACCATGCGGCATTTTAACATTTTCCGATGAGAAACACCCCTTTTGTCGCAAACAAACCACTCGACGGCTTGCTTCTTGCAAGCGGCCTTCTTGCTTCTTGCAGGCGAGCCTCTTGCTTCTTGCAGGCGAGCCTCTTGCTTCTTGATGGTCGTCAGCCTACTCCGACCTCGTTAGCTGTTTAATCGGAGTATGCAAACGATGACCCCAACAACGACAACTGTGAGGTATTTTTTTTCAGATAGTGGTCACGAATGTCGTTTGTGTCATTAAGGATTGTTTAGCCTTAAAAACAAATGGTGCATCGAACGAAATCCGATGCACCATTATCTATATTATAATGTTGGAATTAAACTATTCCCTGAGCCATCATAGCGGAAAGAACGTTGGCTTCGCTTCGCTACGCCTAAGTTCCCTGGCTATTTGGCCGGGAATTATACAATTCCCTGAGCCATCATAGCCTTGGCAACTTTCATGAAGCCGGCAACGTTAGCACCCTTCACGTAGTTGACATAGCCGTCAGCCTCTGTGCCGTACTTCACACAGTTCTCGTGGATGTTCTCCATGATCCAGAGGAGCTTAGCGTCAACTTCCTCAGCAGACCAAGACAAACGCTCTGAGTTCTGAGACATCTCAAGACCTGATACAGATACACCACCGGCATTAGAAGCCTTACCTGGAGAGTAAAGAATCTTAGCCTCCTGGAATACGCGGATTGCACCTGGAGTAGAAGGCATGTTAGCACCTTCAGCCACAGCGATAACACCGTTAGCAATCAGCGCCTTAGCCTGCTCTTCGTTCAACTCGTTCTGTGTAGCGCATGGAAGAGCGATGTCAGCCTTCTCGAACCAAGGCTTTGCACCATCACCAACGTACTTAGCAGTTGGGTACTTGTCAACATATTCCTTGATACGGCCACGATAAACGTTCTTCAACTCCATGATGTAGTCGAGCTTCTCGCGATCGATGCCGTCTGGATCGTAGATATAACCGTTAGAGTCAGACATAGTCATCACCTTACCACCGAGCTGGAGCACCTTCTCTGCAGCATACTGAGCCACGTTACCAGCACCAGAGATGAGCACCTTCTTGCCCTCAACGCTGTCACCCTTAGTCTTCAACATAGCACGGAGGAAGTAAACTGTACCATAACCAGTAGCCTCAGGACGGATGAGAGAACCACCGAATTCGATACCCTTACCTGTGAGCACACCACTATATTCGCGAGTGAGCTTCTTGTACATGCCAAACATGTAACCAACCTCACGACCACCTACGCCGATATCACCAGCAGGTACATCGATGTCTGGACCGATGTGACGACCCAACTCAAGCATGAAAGCCTGGCAGAAACGCATCACTTCAGCGTTGCTCTTGCCACGTGGAGAGAAGTCAGAGCCACCCTTACCACCACCCATTGGGAGTGTAGTGAGTGAGTTCTTGAAAGTCTGCTCGAATGCGAGGAACTTCAAGATACCAAGATTCACTGAGCTGTGGAAACGGATACCACCCTTGTAGGGGCCAATGGCATTGTTGTGCTGGATACGGTAACCCATGTTGGTCTGAATCTGACCTTTGTCATCCATCCAAGTAACGCGGAATTGATATACGCGATCTGGAATGCAGAGACGTTCGATAAGATTCACCTTGTCGAACTCTGGATGTTTGTTGTACTCTTCCTCGATTGTGCCGAGAACTTCTTCTACTGCCTGATGATACTCAGGTTCGTTTGGAAAGCGACGCTTCAGGTCTTCCAATACTTTTTTTGCGTCCATTTGTGAAAACGGTTTTTAATGTTGTTTGTTGATAAATGTTATTTTTGGTTTATGTCTGCGTTTTTTGATTTCGGGTGCAAAGTTAGACTTTTTCTACAAAATCTGCAATAATTCTAACAAAAAAATATCTTTTTTTAAGAAAAACTTTCAAAATTACTCAAAAACGATTAACTTTGTGGAAATTTTACAGTAAGCAACGTCCCATATAAGGGAACGATCAAACCAATCATACAATGATGAAGACAAAGGAAAAAGTAGAGGCTTTACGCCAATTGATGAAAGCCGAAGGCATCAGTGCTTTCATCACACCCAGCACAGATCCCCATATCGGGGAATATGTTCCAGAACGATGGAAATCACGCCGTTGGATCAGCGGTTTCACAGGTTCGGCTGGTACGGCTGTGGTCACAATCGACCAAGCAGCCCTATGGACAGACTCACGCTATTTCATCCAAGCGGCCGAACAACTGGCTGGTTCTGGTTTCGAACTGATGAAGGAGAAAATTGAGGGCACTCCTTCCATCACAGAGTGGTTGGGCCGTGTGTTGTCTCCAGGCAGTATCGTTGCCGTGGATGCTTGGGTGAACACAGCCTCTGAAGTAGAGAGTTTGGAGAATGAATTGAAAGCCTATGGCCTTTCTCTGCGTACAGACATCGACCCATACGCTACCCTTTGGATTGACCGTCCTGCCATTCCTCAGAGCAAAGCGTTCATACAAGAGCTGGAGTTTGCAGGAGAAAGTGCGACCTCCAAGATTCAACGTATCCGAGAAAAGATAGGCAACAACGCCATCATCCTCACCAGCCTTGAAGAAGTGGCCTGGACACTCAACCTGCGTGCAGACGATGTGCTCTATACACCCTTTGTGCTTGGATATGTGCTCATCACACCAATTGATACATTATTATATATATGCAAGGAGAAAGTCACTCCTGACGTGGAGGATTATTTGCGGAAAGAAGGGGTAGGACTTCGTGAGTATGACGACATCGTAGTTGATCTGCAAGTCCTTGATATGCCCATTTTTGTACAGCCTGAAAAAACCAACTTCGCCATCTATTCTGCCATCAAGACTCCTATCCGCAAGGAGAGTGTGGTGGAGCAGATGCTCATCTTCAAGAACGAGACTGAAATCCGTTGCTTCCGCAATGCGATGGAGAAGGATGGTGTGGCGATGGTCAAATGGATCAAATGGACGTTGGAGAATGTTCCCAAAGGTGGACAGACTGAACTTTCTCTTTCGAAGAAACTCGAAGAGTTCCGTGCTGAGCAACCACTTTTCAAGGGCGTCAGTTTCGAGAGCATCATGGGCTATGCACATCATGGCGCCATCGTTCATTATGACCCCACACCAGAGACGGACATTCCCATTCTTCCAGAGGGTTTGCTGCTCATCGACTCTGGAGGACAATACCTTGATGGCACTACAGACATTACACGCACCATCCCTTTAGGACCACTCACTTGGGAGATGCGTCGTGACTATACCCTCGTACTCAAAGGATGGATTCGTTTGGGTTCTGCCGTCTTCCCCAAAGGCACCTGTGGTACCCAACTCGACACACTTGCTCGCGAGGCTATGTGGAAATACGGCATCAACTATCTGCATGGAACAGGTCATGGGGTTGGCCAGTTCATGTCTGTTCATGAGGCCATCGACCTCCATCAGTTCCGCATGCAATGGCGTCCCACCCCTCTGTTGCCAGGCATGACCATCACCGATGAACCAGGCATCTACATCGAAGGCAGTCATGGAGTGCGTCATGAAAACACGATGTTGGTGGTCGAAGCGACCCCAGGCATTACTTTTGGTCCTTATTATACCTTCGAACACCTGACCCTCTGCCCCATCCTCACGGAGCCCATCCTCACCGATATGCTTACGAACGAGGAACGCACTTGGTTCAATGCCTACCAACAAGGCGTTTATGATCGCCTTGCCCCTCGTCTTGACGAGGAGCATAAAGTATGGCTCAAAGAAGTGACAAAGCCTATTTAAAGTGAAAAATGAAGAGTGAAGAGTGAAAAATCCAAGTTATCAAGGACGGGAGGAGCAACCATCTGATAAGTATGATAAATTTTCCACTATTCACTCTTCACTTTTCACTTTATTTTCGTACCTTTGTCCCCAATAAACTCTAAACGTTATCCCATGATTGAATATATCCGAGGCATCATTGACGAACTCACTCCCACTCAAGCCACCATCGAAGCGCATGGTGTGGGTTATATCCTCAATATTTCCCTCAATACCTACACAGCTCTGCAAGGCAAGAGCGAAGCACGTCTCTTCGTCTATGAGTCCATCCGTGAAGACGCTTGGGTGCTCTTCGGCTTTGCCACCAAACAAGAGCGTGAACTATTCCTCCTGCTCATCAGCGTGAGTGGCGTGGGAGGCAACACCGCACGCACGATGCTCAGTAGTTTCTCGGCTCCAGAATTGGCGGGTATTATCATGGATGGCAACGAACGTATGCTCAAGACAGTCAAAGGGTTAGGTGCCAAGACAGCTCAACGCGTCATTGTCGAATTACATGACAAAGTGGCCTCCATCGGTCTCCAAACTGTCTCTCCATCAGGTGAGAGCAGTACCCCAGCCATCCCCAACAGCGAAATTTACAACGAGGCTTGCGAAGCCCTCAAAATGCTGGGCTTCCCACCTGCACCAGTGGCCAAGACCGTCAAGGCTATCCTCAAGGACGAGCCTACCGCACCTGTGGAACGCGTCATCAAACTCGCCCTCAAGATGCTCTGACCACTCCATTTTCACAATCTGCTTTTCCCGTTTTTTCTTGCATTCAATACAATAATGTGAGAAGTTTTACGTTTCTTATCATAGAAGTATGTATGAACGGGCTCATTAAGCCTCTCAAGACAGCAGAACGGTTTGAAGCAGACACTTCGAAATATATTATATATCTTATTGGTTATGACGAGCATGAGCGCTATTGCAGAAGTGAGCAATAGCCATGTGTTCTCGTCAGAATTATTTGTGTCTGAGAAAAATACCACCACACAAAGTCCACAGGAGGTGTCCGACACCGTGAAGGTGAAGAAGACAGAATACCCCAACGACCTACATGGAGAGGAGTTTCCGATGGACTTGCAAGACCCTGAGAATCTAAAACCTGACACCGCCATATATGATGAGAAGCTGGGATTATACAGGGTGGGGACAAAGTTGGGCGATGACTTCTTGAGCCAGCCTTGGATGATGACGCCAGAGGAGTATTTCAGGTGGAATGAAAAGAAATCTTTCCGTAATTATTTCAAGACGAGAAACGACTCGTTGTTTGTCACGAAAGGTAAAGATAAGTTCGATTTCAGCAACATGCACTTCGACTTAGGTCCAGCCGAGAAGATTTTCGGCCCTGGCGGTGTGCAAATCAGCACACGAGGAAGTGCCGAATTGAAGTTTGGCTATAGTTACAAATTCACTGACAATCCCTCGCTTTCAGAACGCAGCCGCAAGACCAAAGCCTTTGATTTTGACGAGATAATCAACATGAGCGTCGAGGCCAAGGTGGGCGACAAGATGAACTTCAACATCAACTACAACACGGAGTCCACCTTCGATTTCGACACGAAGAACCTAAAACTCGCCTACGAAGGCAAGGAGGATGAGATTGTGAAGAAACTGGAGGGCGGTTATGTGGATTTCTCTACCAATTCGAGCCTCATCAAAGGTTCGCAAGCCTTGTTTGGTATCAGAACAGACCTGCAATTTGGCAAGTTGAAACTGCAAACCGTTATCAGCCAAAAGAAGTCGCAATCAAAAACTGTCAGTAGCCGAGGAGGCAATCAACTGGCCACCTACGAAATTCAAGCCTACGAATATGACGAGAACCGTCACTTCTTCCTCGCCCACTATTTCCACGACACCTATGACCGTGCCTGCTCCACTCTACCCAATATCACCAGCGGTATCACCATCAACCGCATTGAGCTGTGGATTACCAACACAGGTGGTGAAACCCAAAACACACGCAACATCATCGGTTTGGTGGACTTGGCTGAGAACCAGAAAATCAGCAATGGTACTTGGGCAGGCGGAGGCACCAACGTGCCCAGCAACGGAAGCAACACGCTCTATTCGAAGATGGTGAGCACCTACAACGATGCTCGCAACATGGACCAAACCAGCGTTGTCTTAGACCCTGTGATGCAAGGCGGTGTGGAATACGAGAAGGTGGAGAATGCACGTCTGCTCTCATCTTCTGACTACACGCTCAATCAGCATTTGGGCTATGTGAGTTTGAAGAGCACACTCCAAGCCAATCAGGTGTTAGCAGTGGCCTACGAATACACCTACAATGGTCAGACCTATCAAGTGGGCGAGTTCTCAGCCGATCAGAAGGACAACGATAAGGCGCTGTATGTAAAACTGTTGAAGAACACCAGCAACTCGCCCAGAATGGCCAACTGGGACTTGATGATGAAGAATGTGTACGACCTGCGAGCCGTCTCCATTCAGCGAGAAAAGTTCAAGATGGACATCAAGTATCTGAGCGACACCACAGGTGTGAACCTCAACTATATCCCTGAAGAAAAGTTTAAGCAGACCACCCTGCTGAAGATGATGAACCTTGATCGCTTGGACGACAACGACAAAACCAACCCCAACGGTAGGTTTGACTTTATCGAGGGCTACACGATTCAGGCACAAACAGGACGTGTCATCTTCCCTGTGGTGGAGCCGTTTGGTGATTGGCTACGCCAAAAGATAGGTGATGACGCCATTGCCGACAAATACTGCTACGACGAGTTGTATGACTCGACCAAGACCGTCGCCAAACAGATAGCCGAGAAGAACAAATTCTCGCTAACAGGTGAATACAAGGCTTCGAGCGGAAGTATCATCCATGTGTCAGATGGTTACATTCCTCAAGGTTCCATTATCGTGACGGCTGGTGGTGTGACCCTCACCGAAAACACCGACTATACCGTCAGTTATTCAACAGGCGATGTGACTATCATCAACCAGAGCATCATCGATGCAGGAACGAGTGTGAGCGTCAGTCTCGAAAATGTGGATGCGCTTCAGTTTATGCGCAAGACGATGATGGGTGTGAACTGGGAATATGACTTCACCAAGAACTTCAGCATCGGAGGTACGTGGATGAAAGTAAGCGAAAAGCCCCTCACATCCAAGGTTACAATGGGTGCAGAGCCACTGAACAACTCGATTTGGGGACTCCACATGAATTGGAAGCAGAATTCACAGTGGTTAACTAACATGTTGGACAAGTTGCCCTTCCTCAACCTCAGTGCCCCATCCTCCATTTCCTTCACAGGCGAATATGCCAAACTCACGGCAGGCGAATCGAAGGAGACACAGGGCAACGCCTCTTATTTGGATGATTTCGAAGACACACGAACTCCACTCGATGTAAGCAATCCGAAGGAATGGACACTATCCTCAACCCCATCCCATCTGCAATATGGAAAGTTGTCAAACGACGTGAAATATGGCTACAACCGTGCCCGCATGGCGTGGTACAATATCGAGCCTCTCTTCACACGCCGTTCGTCATCACTCACGCCTGCCCATATCAAGAACGACCTCGACCAACTCTCCAACCACTATGTGCGTGAGGTCTATGTACGCGAGGTCTATCCCAATCGCGACACCAACATGGGTGAGAGTAACACGCTATCCATCCTCAATTTGGCTTACTATCCTAACGAGCGTGGTCCTTATAACCTCGATACCGACGTGGACGAGCAAGGCCACTTGAACAATCCCAAGCAACGCTGGGGAGGTATGATGCGCAAGATTGATCAAAGCGACTTCGAGAGCAGCAATGTGCAATACATTGAGTTCTGGATGCTCGACCCTTTCATTTATACGAAGAATGACCGCCGTTTCGGTGGTGACTTCTACATCAATTTAGGCGACATCAGCGAGGATGTGCTAAAGGATGGTAAGAAGTTCTACGAGAGCGGTATGCCTGTCAGCAATGCTTCCACCTACACAGAAACCACATGGGGACGTGTGCCCAGTGAGAAATCTGTCGTTTATTCCTTCTCTAACGAGAGTGGTGCTCGTCAGCGTCAAGACATCGGTTTGAACGGTCTAGCCGATGCCGATGAACGTACTTATGGCATCTACGCCGACTACCTGAATGCCATCAAGGGCAAGGTAAGTCAAGCTGTTTATGACACCATCTATGCCGACCCAGCAGGCGATGACTATCACTATTTCCGAGGTTCAGATTTCGATGCCAATCAGGTGTCTATCCTCGATCGATACAAGCGCATCAATTCTCCAGAAGGTAATTCGCCCAATACCAGCGAGTCGAGAGAAAGTTACTCAACAGCCTATAAGAGCACCCCTGATGCTGAGGATGTTAACTCCGACTACACGATGAACGAGTACGAGAACTTCTTCGAGTATCATGTCAGCCTTCGACCAGAAGATATGGTGGTGGGCAGAAACTTCATTGTAGGTTCGAGAGAGACCAGTGTGTCACTCCGCAATGGTAACAAAGAGAAAGCAACGTGGTACCAGTTCCGTATTCCTGTGGAAGAGTATGAAGGCAAGGAAGGCAGCATTAGTGACTTTGCCAGCATCCGCTTCATGCGTATGTACATGACAGGTTTCGAGGAGCCCATCGTCGTACGTCTGGCCAATCTTGATTTGGTGAAGGGTGAATGGCGCAACTACACCCAGCAACTCTTCTCAGGCGAAAAGCCCAGTGTGAGCGGCAGCATGGTGCCTTCTTCCGTCAACATCGAGGAGCACAACGACAAAACACCTGTCAACTATGTTTTGCCTCCTGGCATCACCCGTATTCTTGACCCTTCACAGCCTCAGCTCACCCAGCAGAATGAGGCAGCGTTGGCGCTGACGGTGGAGAACCTTGCCACAGGCGATGCGCGTGCAGTCTACAAGAACCTGAACAAAGATCTGCGTCACTACAAGCATCTGCAGATGTTCGTCCATGCCAATGCGCCTATCGGTGACTCCGAACTGCAAGACAACCAGATGAGCATCTTCTTCCGCATCGGTAGCGACTACAAGAGCAACTATTACGAGTACGAGATTCCGCTCAAACTCACGCCTGCAGGTCACTACGACACCTATACCACACAAGGTTGTAAAGCTGTATGGCCAGATGAGAACATGCTCGACATCGATTTCTCGGTCTTCACCAACCTGAAGCACGAACGCAACAAGGCGAGAGCTAACGGCACAGCCAGCTACACCCAGCTCTACTATATCTACGACGAAAACCGTCCCAACAACAAAATCAGCATTGTCGGCAACCCGTCTTTGGGCGAGGTGAAGACCATGATGATTGGTGTGCGTAATAACGGACGTCGGACAGGTAGCGTGGAAGTGTGGGTGAACGAACTGCGAATGCAGGATTACACAAACGAAGGTGGTTGGGCAGCACAAGGAAACTTAAACTTGCAATTGTCAGACCTGGGTTCTATCAATGTGACGGGCCATGTGGAGACAGCAGGCTTTGGTGGTTTGGAGGAAGGTGTGACTGAGCGTCGCAACGACAACCTTTACGAATGGGGCATCACCACTCAGATTGAGTTGGGTAAGTTCTTCCCAGAAAAGTGGAAGATGAACCTGCCATTCTACTATTCATACTCTTGGCAAAAGATTTCGCCCAAATACAATCCGTTCGATACAGACATGCTCCTGAAAGATGCCCTTGACGAGTGTGAGACCAAGGCCGCACGCGACTCGTTGAGTAACTTGACAGAGAGCGTAGTAAAGAACAAAAACTTCTCACTGAGTAACTGGAGAAGTGGTGTGCAGAGCCGCAAGCCATTGCCTTTCGACCCAGCCAACTTTACCGTCAGCTACAGTTACAGCCAGCGCTACAAGACTGGCGAGACTACCGTCTATGAGAACGAAGAGAACTGGAAGTTCAACCTCTCCTACAACTATTCGCCCAAGTACAAGCCCCTCGAACCCTTCAAGAACCTGAAGAGCAAATCGAAGTGGCTCGACATCGTAAAGGCACAAAACCTCCAGTGGTTGCCACAGAGCATCTCGTTCAATACAGACATCACACGCAACTACTACGAGTTCCAAGAGCGTGACATCGACAACACCAACACCAAACTGCCTGTCACTTTCTCTGACCAGTTCCTTTGGAATCGTGATCTCACCGTGCGTTGGGACATCTTCAAGGCCATGAAGATGTCATGGACCTCATCTACCCATGCCGAGATTGAGGAGCCTTACGTAGTGGTGAACAAGCATCTTTATCCTGACGAATACAGCGCTTGGAAAGACTCTGTGAAGCACAGCCTCGCCTCGTTTGGTCGTCCTCTCACTTATCGCAGCACCTTCACAGGCTCTTATCAAGTGCCACTCAACAAAATTCCACTTTTCGACTGGATGACAGCCGACGGTTCCTACAATGCCAACTACAACTGGACACGAGGCACAGAACTCGAAGATGGAACCTCATTAGGGCATACCGTTAACACCCAGCGTACCATCAATCTGAACGGACAAATCAACTTCGAGACCCTCTATAAGAAGTGGAAGTTCTTGGCGGACACCGAGAAGCGACTCACAGGCAACACCAAGAAGAGCAACAACCGAACTACAGCCAGCAAGAATGCCAAGACAACGGCCAAAGATTCGAAGAACAATAAGGACAATAAGGAAACTGAAGGTGCTGAGAATGCCCAAACACAAGATGATAAGAATGCCAAGGCACAAAACAAAAAGAACGCCAAAGCGCAAGATGACAAAAAGAACAAGGGCTTCTCAAAAGAAGTGACACTCAACGATTCTACCGATGTGGAGGTGAAGCACGGACAGAACTCGAAGCGTCTTATGGTGCGTGCCACCACAGCCGAAGGCAAGACCTACAAACTGAAATTCAAGAAAATCGATGCCAATACTATCAAGGTGAAGAACCATGACACCATTCCTGTGAAGATTAACGTTGTGGCCAAACAGCCACTCGAAAAACTCACATGGTACAAGACTGCTCAAGTGTTCGCTCGTGGCCTCATGTCGCTGCGCAATGCTAGCATCACCTATCGCAATACCTATTCCCTCACCCTGCCAGGCTTCCGCACAGAAGTGGGCGATGCCTTCGGACAGAAGCGAGTGGATGGCCTTCTCTCGCCGGGTTTAGGTTTTGCCTTCGGAGCTGTGGGTGATGGCTATATCGACCGTGCAGCACGCAACGGATGGCTGATGCAGAACGACTCCAACATCACCACCCCTGCCAGCACAGCTGCGATGGAAGACCTGCAAATAAAAGCCACCCTCGAACCTTTCAAGGATTTCAAGATTGACCTCGATGCCATACGCACCGTCAACAAATCGAAACGCATCCAGTTCATGTACGACGGCATGCCAACAACCCAGAGCGGTTCATTCTCCATGACCGTCATTTCCTTCGGTTCAGCCTTTGAGTCAGGTGGCAACATCAACAACAACTACCACTCCAAACACTTCGAGAAATTCCTCAAGAACATGCCCATCATCCAACAACGTCTGGAGGAGAAATACGCATCAGCCACCTATCCGAAGAGTGCAGGCTCGGAATGGGCAGGAAAAGCCTACAACCCAGAAAACGGAGGCGTGGAACTCTACTCAGCCGATGTGATGGTGCCAGCCTTCCTCTCGGCCTACTGTGGAGGAAGCGCCATGTCAAAGCCACTCGACATATTCCCAGCCATCACACGTATGCTGCCCAACTGGAGCGTGAAATATGCAGGTCTGACCAAACTCATCCCTTGGCTGGGTGACAACCTCAAGTCGTTCAACATTAACCACACCTACAAGAGCATCTACTCTGTAGGCGCCTACAATTCCTACTCCAACTTCATGGAGTACATGGGCGATTGGGGCTTCATTAGCAATGTGACCACAGGCAACCCCATTCCAAGTTCCATGTACAATGTTTCCACCGTCAGCATCAACGAGTCCTTCTCGCCCTTCATCGGTGTTGATATGGCCTTCAATAGCGGACTCACCGCCAAATTGCAATACAATAAGGTGCGCACGCTCAACCTCTCCATGACCAGCGTTGCCCTCACAGAGAACTTCTCCAACGACATCATCATCGGCTTTGGTTACAAAATCAAAGACCTCAACCTCTTTGGTGCCAAGTCCATCCAAAGCAACGAGGGACGCAAATCCAAGTCAAAGTCGAAGAACAAGAAAGAGGACACTAAGAATAGCAACACCAATGCTCGCACACGAAGCACCATCAGCCACGACCTCAACATCAAGGCCGACTTCTCCTATCGTATGCAGAATGCCCTCAACCGCAACATCCAAACAGCTGTCACTACAGCCACTGGCGGTGCCACCGCTTACAAGCTCACCATGACGGCTGACTACACCTTCAGCCGCCTCCTCACCCTCTCGGGCTTCTTCGATTGGCAGCGCAATGTTCCCCTCGTCTCCCAATCTGCCTATCCTACCACCACTGCCGACTTTGGCGTCAGCATGAAATTCTCATTGGTGAGGTAATTCCATTAAATATTAATAAGAGAAGGTAGCAGAGATTGCGGCCTTCTCTTATTGTATGGATAAGTTTGAGGGGATGGGTGCATCACAATGAGAAGCACAAGTACAACAGCAGTGCAGCTACAAGGATGACAGCAAAAATTACCAGCGCTATCTTAAGTTTGTCCTTCGGATAGTCACCATGCACTTCGCCAGAATAGCCGTTGATGATGAACTGGTAAGTCTTGACATCTGTTCTGAATATTCCAATCCAAAGGGGAAGGAGGATGAGTTTGAACATCAAATCGGTATAGCGTACATTCTTGCTAATGATACGCTGGTGATTGCCTCCTATGTCATAGCGGATGTGGTTGTTGATGTCATCTTCCATCTTCTTTTTGGCAGTCACGACACTCTCGGTAAAATCAATGGTGTATACATCGGTGGTGAAGCCAGCTGCATATTCGGGTGAGTATGGCACGAGCTTCTTCAATGGCCAATTCTTCAACTCCCTAATGATGTCTTCAGGTAAATTCTTAGAGGCTGGGACAAGGATGTCATCGAAATCATTTGATACCATGCCTGACACGTGTTTCCATTCTGTGACGGTCTTCGTGTAAGTCTTTCCAGCTGAGTCCTTCATTGTCTTCTGGCGGTCGGTGCCCCGCTCTCCCTCGTAGGAGGTATTGGTGTGGGCATCGAATGTCCAGTAGGGGTAATAGACGCCATAGAACTTCTCGCCCACCACATCGCCTTTCTTGTATTTGGAGGGGAGGAACCACTTGCCGTTCAGCCACTTGGTGAACAAGGCATTGCAATCTTTCTTGTCGATGGCAAAGGGCAAGATATATTCTGGTTGCCAGAAGCGTTTCACCTGTGCCTTTTCGAGGAGGAGGGGGGTACCGCAATAAGGACAAATAGTAGATGACTTCGTGTCATCGAGACTGACAGTTGCGCCGCATTGGTCGCACTTCACCATCTGGGTGGCTTCTGATTGCGCAAGTGCAGTCTTCGCCTTCTCCTCTTGACTTTTCTGCGCCCACAGCACGAAGTCGTTCTCTTGAATCTTGGCTGGTTGCATCGACAAGGGCTTCGTGATGCCGCAATAGATGCACTGCAGGCTTCGTGTCTTCGGAGTGTACATCATGGCTCCGCCACACGTCGGGCACTTTATCTGCAAAGCGGAAATTGCCTCTTTTTCTTCGCTGTTGTTGAATTCTTCATTCATAGTTTCCATCTTAACACAGCATCATCCAATGGGTGGAAGTGGAGGAGGAGTCAGGGAGAAAAGACTGGACAAGCCTGGCACTGTATTGGCTGCAGCCCATCCTGACATACCTTGGGTCCAGACAAGGGAGGTCGATTGCACCTGACCTCGTTGAATCATCTGCTGCAACTGCGACATACCAAATGGACCTTGCTGCTGTCCATTCACCGCCACATAATAAGTGGTTTGTTGAGGCAGTGGTGGAGGTACAGCTGCGCCTTGCGGAGCCATCTGTTGCTGCTGAGCCATTTGCTGGGCCATTTGCTGAGCCATTGCAAATCCCATGCCCATGCCCATTGCGCTGCTTGCGGCTTCTGTGCCGCTATTATCGCCTGCTGGATTGGAGGCATCTTTCCCCATCGAGTTGGCAAACTGCATCTGAGTGTAAGCGACCATGTTTTGCGGCCCAATGAACGCCATGCTTGCTGCTTTGTCGATGGCGTCTTGCACATCTTTCGATGGTATGATGCTCTCAACAAGGAACTTTGTCAGCTCAAGTCCGTATTCCTTGAAGCTGCCTTTGAGGGCCACCGTCAGTTCCTGAGAGAATTCCTTCAGGTTGGATGCCAGTTTCACGACAGGAAGCTCATGTTCGCCCAAATAGTCGGAGAACTCTGTCACTGCGAAACTACGGAGCATCTGAGTGATAGATTCTGTGTCGAAAGAGCCACTGGTGCCAGCCACCTTGCGGAGAAAGACCGTGGGATCGCTACTGATCTTGAAGTTGTAAGAACCACGCGCTCCGAGATTGACGGCACGCTGAAGCATAGGATCGGTAACTGCGACAGGACTGGCTGTGCCCCACCTGATGTTCAGGAACTCCTTGGTGTTGACAAAATAGACATCCACCTTGAAGGGAGAATTGAATCCATACTTCCACCCTTTGATGGTCGAGAGGATGGGAATGTTGGCGGTAGTCAACTCATGGCGTCCTGGCTGGAAGACATCGGCGAACTTACCTTCATCCACAAGCACTGCTACCTGACTTTCACGCACAGTCAGTTGCGCACCATTCTTGATTTCAGACTGATAGCGAGGGAAACGCCACACCATCGTATCATGGGTTTCATCTTTCCACTCGATAATGTCAATCAACTCATTTCTCAATTTGTCAAATAGTCCCATAGTTTCTTGTTTTCAAAATGCTCAAATAGCGATTAATCACTAAAATCATTACACTCTCATAAACCTGATGGTTTTTCTTAATTTTATATGCAAAGGTATAAAAAATTCTTATATACTCCTATCGAATTGATAAAAAAATTGAGAGAGGCATGAGACAAATAGGGAAATTCTCCCTCTTTGTTATTTTTATAACAACTATTTTTGCATACAAATTTATACATAACAATCCAAAATCCTATTACCATGGATAAAGAAAAGGTTCTGTTGTTTGTGGGCACACGCGACTGGGAAGGACTGGATCGGATGCTAAGGAGTCTAAGCAATATGGAGTTTAGACGGATGGAGCGTGTGATGCGGGAGGAGGTGCTGACGGAACAGGAGAACGAGGTGTTTTGGGAGACACTCCTACACATTATTATATATAAAAGGGCGGCATTCATCAGTGGGGCGACAGCTGTGGGACATTTAGCCCTGAACAGATCATTGGATTTTGAGGTGGAAAGCGTGAGGAGACTGTATGAACATTTGAAGGCGACGGACGAAGCATCGATTGTGAAGGTGTGCAACATAATGCTGCCTGAACTACAGACGGAGACGCAGATCTTGGGGATGTGGCAGGCGTTCCATGTGGAGAATGAAGTGACAAGGTTGACCATGCTGCTGAAGGTGGATTCTCCCCTATCCTACTACCTTATCTTCAAGACACTCAAACTGATAGAGGATAAGGTAGTGGCTCGGAAATGCTGCATAAGCCTCATCAAGAGGAGGGATGACCAAGCGTTTAATGCGGTGTGCATCATCAAAGCGTACTTTGGCCTGGATGACCTGCCTGGACGCTTCTCGATGAGGATTGAGCCGTATGAGTTAAGCCATATCGATAGGGATTATAACACGTTCTGTCATGTGTTGGGAGGGAAGAGGCCGAGGGTATGAGCGAGAGTTAAGAGTTAAAAGTGGAGGGTTAAGAGTTAAGAGTAGATGGGACAGGAATTGACATTATATGAATTGAATGGGTTGGTGAGGCAGACATTGGAACTGACCTTGGACAGCAGGTATTGGGTACAGGCAGAAATCAGCGAACTGCGTGTGAACCGCCATTGCTACATGGAACTGGTGCAGAAGGAGGAACGAGGAGGTGGATTACTGGCTAAGGCTCGTGCACAAGTGTGGGCGAACCGATGGGGCATCATCAAAACCATGTTTGAGCAGACAACGAGACAGGCACTGGTAGCTGGCATGCAGGTGCTGGTGGAAGTGGAAGTGACGTTTCATGAACTCTACGGCTACTCGCTGAATGTAGTGGACATTAACCCCACCTACACGTTGGGCGACATCGCCAAAAGACGACAGGAAATCCTGCGGCAGTTGGAGGAGGAGGGCATCAGCACGATGAACAAAGAACTATCCCTGCCACGCTTGCTGCAACGCATCGCGGTCATCTCGTCAGTTTCGGCTGCGGGCTATGGTGACTTCTGCAACCAACTGATGCACAACAAGCGAGGACTGGCCTTCAAGACTGCATTATTTCCTGCCACGATGCAAGGCAATGAGGTGGAAAGCAGTGTGATTGCAGCCCTCAACCATATTGCCACACAACAAGACGAGTGGGATGTGGTGGTCATCATCCGAGGCGGTGGCGCCACGTCAGACCTGCAAGGATTCGATTCGTTGGCGCTGGCTGAAAACGTGGCACAATTCCCATTGCCCATCATCACTGGCATCGGCCATGAACGGGATGACACGGTGATAGACCTGATTGCACACACGAGGGTAAAAACCCCTACGGCTGCGGCTGAGTTTCTGATTCATCATCAAGAAGAAGAATTAGACGCACTGGAAGATTTAGCGGTTCGACTGACGGACAGCGTGATGGACACGTTGCAAGCGGAAAGCACCCGTCTGAAACTCCTGTCAAGCAAGATTCCCCTACTCTTTTCAGAGGTGAAAGCACGAGAAGGAGTGTACATCCAACGCCTGTCGAATCTATTGGCCAACAGCAGCATACAGTATATCGAGCAGGCGAAGGGCAAGGTTGGCTTGCTGCATCAACAACTGATGTTCTATACCCCTCTGCTATTGAGCAATGAGCAGAAACGTATGGAACTGATTGAGAGCAAACTGAAAAGCGCCCAACCTGACCACATTCTGAAATTGGGCTTCAGCATTGCCCGTGTGAATGGAAAGGCCATCAAAGATGCCAACGAGGTGAAAGAGGGCGATGAGATAGAAACAACGCTGGCGGTGGGGAAGGTGAAGTCGGTGGTGAAGAGTAAGAGTTAAGAGTTAAGAGTTAAGAGTTAAGAGTTAAGAGTTAAAAGCAAATACAATATGGACAAGGAAATGACTTATGAGAAGGCGATGAAACGCCTTGAAGAGATTGTGAAGAAAATCGAGAGTGGGGAGATGGACATCGACCTGCTGGCTCAGCATCTAAAGGAAGCCAAGGGTTTGGTGGAATTCTGTAAAGAGAAGCTGACAAATGTGGAGGAAGAGGTGAAGAAATGCCTCGATATGTGAAAAAAGTGTAATTTTGCGCCCAGATGTTTGTGTGACCCATTTTTTTTCTGTACCTTTGCACCGATTTTTTGGAATTCAGTACGTTGTGCCTCATGCATGACGGTTCAATCCAAACAGTAATTCGAACAAAATAGGAGAATATCAGACACAACAATGGAGAAAACTCTTGTAATCTTGAAGCCAGGTGCAGTACAGCGCGCACTCGTCGGCGAAGTAACAGCCCGTTTTGAGCGCAAAGGTCTGCGTTTGGCCGGTATGAAAATGATGCAGTTGACAGATGAACTGCTGAATGAGCACTACGCTCATTTGGCAGGCAAGCCTTTCTTCCAGCGTATCAAGAATTCGATGATGGCATCTCCCGTTGTTTGCTGCTGCTATGAAGGTGTGGACGCTGTGGAAACAGTACGTTCGATGACAGGTAGCACAAACTCAAGAAAAGCCGCCCCTGGCACCATTCGTGGTGATTTCGGTATGAGCTTCCAGGAGAACATCATTCACACTTCCGATTCACCCGAGAATGCTGTGATTGAGCTGAACCGATTCTTCAAACCAGAGGAAATCTTTGATTACACCCCTGGCGTGTTCCAGTACTTGTACGCAAACGACGAGTACTAAACCTTCACACTTTATCAACAACCACTTAAAAAAATTACAAAATCGTGAATTTCTCAACCCTCAAAAAAACACTTGGCATTGCCCTTCTTTCATTGGTATCCATCAACAGTTTCGCTCAGGACATCATCGCAAGACAGGCTCCATCTGACAGAAGACTCAAAGACATCCACAACGTTAAACTCAACAATACAATGGCACTCGCTTCAGCCGACCTGAAAGACCCTGCTGCCAACATCTATACGGACTGGACAGACAACCTCCGCAGTTGCACAGGCGCAATGCCAGCCAACTATAAGATTGACCTCCGTGGCTTCTGCATGCCCACGCCAAGTCGCAAAATTAACTCACCCTTCGGCCCTCGTTGGGGACGCCAGCATGAAGGCCTCGATATCAAGGTCTATATCGGTGACACCATCCGTGCAGCTTTCGATGGCAAAGTACGCATCTGCAAATATAATGGTGGTGGTTATGGTTACTACATCGTGATTCGTCACCCCAATGGTCTTGAGACCCTTTATGGTCACTTGAGCAAGCAGATTGTGAAGAAAGACCAGATTGTACGTGCAGGAGAGCCGATTGGTTTGGGCGGTAACACAGGTAAGTCAAATGGTTCTCACCTTCATTTCGAGACTCGCGTGCTCGGACAGCCCATCAACCCAGCCCTCATGTTTGACTTCGAGAATCAAGACGTGACTGGCGACTATTTCGTGCTCAAAGATGGCATCTCTAAAGATAAGGTGGCCAAGAAATAAGGAAAGCTGAAAAAAGAAAAGCTCCAACACATACAAACGCTAAGCAATGTTCGTTGCTTGGCGTTTTTTGTATTGTGCTCACTTATTTGATAAAAATTTTCCGTTCAGAAAAGAAAACAAGCCTTCTTTTCTCTCACTTAACCAAATTTTTCGTACCTTTGCACACAATTAGAGAACGGACAATGGATACTCAGCAACAATTCAAGCAAGCCATGCAAGGCTGTCGCGACATCTTCAGCAAGAAGTTGCACGACTACGGAGCCGCATGGCGCATCATGCGGCCTTCGTCAGTGACAGACCAAATCTTCATCAAGGCTAACCGTATCCGCAGCCTCGAGGTGAAGGGTGTATCGCTGGTGGGGGAAGGCATCTACCCAGAGTTTCAGGCCATCGTCAACTATGGCATTGTGGGACTAATCCAGTTGGAGCTGGGTTATGCTGAGACAGAGGACATGACGGCTGAGACGGCAATGATGTATTATGACAAGTATGCCCAGACCGCCCTTGAACTCATGCTCCGCAAGAATCACGACTACGACGAGGCTTGGCGCTCTATGCGAGTGAGCAGTTACACAGATCTCATCCTCATGAAACTCAACCGCACTAAGCAAATTGAGGGGCATGACGGACAAACGCTCATCTCGGAGGGCATCGATGCCAACTACCTCGACATGATCAACTATTCCGTGTTCGGACTGATTAAGTTATCCGAAGGGCAAAATGACAAGCAAGGTTAAGGTTCTGGGACTCACTATCGCTGTAAATGTGTGCCGTCTGATCCTGGCAGCGACCTTCATCTTCAGCGGATTCGTGAAAGCCAACGATCCCCTCGGTACAGTTTATAAGCTGGAGGATTACATCCATGCGATGGCATGGTTCACGTTGCCCGATACCTTCCTGCTGGGATGTGCAGTGCTGCTCGCCTTTTTCGAGTTCACCTTGGGCATCTACATCCTCTTCGGAATCAAACGGAAAGCCACATCGAGCATCACGGTCATCTTCATGGTGCTGATGACGCTCGTGACGGTCTATATAGTCATTGCCAACCCTGTGTCCGATTGTGGATGCTTTGGCGATGTTCTGATATTGAGCAATGGTGCAACACTGGCAAAAAACATCGTGCTGCTGGCGGCAGCCATACTGGTGCTTCGCTACTACCGATTGCAGAAGGATTTCCTTGGAGAGAACCTCAAATGGCTCATCGCCTTGCTGACGCTCTGCTCCATCATTGGTTATGCCATCTACTGCATCATCTGCCTGCCCGTGTTCGATTTTAGACCTTACAAGATTGGCACCAACCTGAGAGAGGTGGTGACCAACACAGCCAACCAGCAGTTTGAGGTGAAGATTATCTATGAGAAGGAGGGACAAATGCTGGAACTGGCGGTTGAAGACGATGACCCAGATTCCACCTGGACGTATGTGGAAACTAAGCGCATCCCCAAGGGCGACACAGAGAAACTCGCCATGACTGACTTCTATGTGGAAGATGCAGATGGGGAAGACATCACGGAGGATATCCTGTTGGCAGATGGCTACACTTTCCTGCTCATCATCCCGGACTTGCGAAATGCAGATGAGGGATGTGTGGACAAGGTGAATGAAGTGTACGACTATACCCAAGACCATGACATTGGCTTCTACTGCCTCACAGCCTCCTCTACTCCACACGACCAGCAATACTGGAGCGACCATACAGGAGCTGAATATGAATACAACTTGGCAGAGGAAAGGATGCTGAAGACAGTGGTAAGAGGACAGCCAGGTTTGGTGCTGCTGAAAGATGGTGTAATCGTGAAAAAGTGGAGCAACTACAACCTACCCGATGAGGAGGAACTGAGTGAAGAGGTGAGGGGTGGGAATTAAGAGTTAAGAGTTTAGAATTAAGAGTTGAAAGTTGAGCGTTAAGAACCTTTAGCTCGACGAAGACAATTAAGAATTAAAAGTTATAGTAACCCAATAACAACAAACAAATTTTAAAAACAAAAGAACTATGGCAAAGAAAATTGTTGCTGGAAACTGGAAGATGAATAAGAATCTCCAGGAAGGTATTGAGTTGGCAAAGGGTCTCAACGAGGCACTTGCTGCTGACAAGCCCAACTGTGGCGTCGTGATCTGCACTCCTTTCATCCACCTCGCAAAGGTGTCTGAAATCATCGACCACAACGTAATTGGTCTGGGCGCTGAGAACTGCGCAGATAAGGCTTCTGGTGCTTACACTGGTGAGGTTTCTGCCGAGATGGTGAAGTCAACTGGTGCTGAGTATGTTATTCTCGGCCACTCTGAGCGTCGCGAGTACTACAACGAGACTCCTGAGATCTTGAAGGAGAAGGTTGAATTGGCTCTCGCCAACGGCCTGAAGGTGATTTTCTGCATTGGCGAGTCTTTAGCACAGCGCGAGGCTAACGAGCAGAATGCTGTTGTAAAGGCTGAGCTCGAAGGCAGCGTGTTCCACCTCTCCGCTGAGCAGTTCAAGAACATCGTCATCGCTTACGAACCCATTTGGGCTATCGGCACAGGCAAGACCGCTACTGCTGAGCAGGCTGAAGAGATTCACGCTTACATCCGCTCTGTCATCGCTGAGAAGTATGGCAAGGAAGTAGCTGCTGAGACTTCCATCCTCTATGGTGGTTCTTGCAAGGCTTCTAACGCCCCTGAACTCTTCGCTAAACCTGACATCGACGGTGGCCTCATTGGTGGCGCATCCCTCAAAGTGGCAGACTTCAAGGGCATCATCGACGCATGGAAATAAAAACTTTTAAACGGTAAGAAGCAAGAGGTAAGAGGTAAGAGGAAACTTTCGTTCGACGTTGGCAATGTCATGTTGATGGCAAGGTACTCTCTCACCTCATACCTCTCACTTCATACCTCAAATATCTCATCACCCTCTCAATCCAAACAACTCAAATGAAACGCCTTCTTATTCTTACACTCTCCATCCTTTTGTGTACCATCACCATGTCTGCGCAACAATTCACAGAACACCTGCAAACAAAGTATCAGGGGTATGGCACAGTGATAGTACATCAGGACTCTATTCTTGACGACATGGTGAACGGAAAGAAGCAATTCGTCCCTGAAAAGAAGGAAGAGAGGAAAGAAACCAGTATCGGCACGGTGCTGACTGGCAAAAAGACCAAAGCACGTGGTTACCGCATCCAAGTCTATTGGGGAGGCAGCACACGTACTGACCAAACCAATGCCCAGCGTGCTGGCAACAAGGTAAGCACCCTTTTTCCTGAATTGCAGGTTTACACCTCCTTCGAGTCTCCCAACTGGCGATGCCGTGTGGGCGATTTCGTCACTCGACAGGAAGCCAACGACTACCTCAACAAACTGAAAGAAGCGAGACTTGGCCAAGGTGCCATCATCGTCAAGAGTGAGGTGTACATCCATCAATAACATATCAACAAGCGAAATGAATAGAGAAGAACAGATTGAAATACTGAAAGACACCTGCATCAAGAACCTCGAAGCCATCGGCGAAGACCCCACAAGAGAAGGATTGCAGCGCACACCTGAACGGTTGGCACGCACTTTCCTCGAACTCACCAAGGGCTATTCGATGGATCCCATTGCCACCCTCAAATCTGCCATGTTCCATGAGGACTACGACCAAATGGTTGTGGTCAAGGACATCGAGTTCTACTCTCTCTGCGAGCACCACATCCTTCCCTTCTTTGGCAAGGTTCACGTGGCTTATATCCCCAATGGCAACATTGTAGGTCTCAGCAAGATACCACGCATGGTGGACATCTTCTCTCATCGCCTGCAAGTACAAGAACACCTGACCAAGCAGATTTGTGACTGCCTTCAGCAAGCCCTCAGCCCACTCGGCGCCATCGTGGTGGTCGAGGCCCAGCACATGTGCATCCAGATGCGGGGCATCGAGAAGCAAGGCTCTGTCACACAAACTATGTACTACACAGGTGTGTTTGAAAACATCGAAAAACGCAAGGAATTCCTCAACCTGATTCGTCATTGATTCCACAATCCACCATCGACCGGATAGTCGACGCCGCCAACATCGTTGATGTCGTTTCCGACTACGTCACGCTTCGCCGCGCTGGCGCAAGTTACAAAGGATTGTGTCCCTTCCACGACGACAAAACTCCATCGTTCTCCGTTTCCCCTGCCCGTGGTGTATGCAAGTGCTTCAGTTGTGGCAAGGGTGGCAATGCTGTCCACTTCATCATGGAGATCAATCAGATGAGTTATGTCGAAGCCCTCAAGCACTTGGCCAAGAAATACGGCATCCCTGTGGAAGAAGAGGAGATGACTGACGAACAGCGGCAGCGCATGAACGAACGTGAGAGCATGTTCGCCATCAATGAGTGGGCTGCCAAGTATTTCAGTCAGACGATGATGAACAACCAAGACGGACGTGCCATCGGACTTGCTTACTTCCGCAGTCGTGGGTTCCGTGATGACATCATCGCCAAGTTCCGTCTCGGCTTCTGTCTCGACAGTTCCGATGCCATGCTGAAGGAGGCTAAGGCCAAAGGATACAATGAGAAATATCTGGTAGATACAGGCCTCTGTGTCAAACGCGACAATGGCACGCTCTACGACCGCTTCAAAGGACGTGCCATGTTCCCTTGGATAGGTGTCAACGGCAGGGTCGTTGCCTTTGGAGGCCGTGTGCTGGATGCTCGCACCAAGGGCGTCAATCAGAAATATGTCAATTCGCCTGATTCCCTCATCTACCACAAAGCCAACGAACTCTACGGCATCTTTCAAGCCAAGAAACAAATCGCCAAGGAGGATATGGTCTATATGGTCGAAGGCTACACCGATGTGCTGGCCATGCACCAGTGTGGCATCGAGAATGTGGTGGCGAACTCAGGCACTGCCCTCAACGAGGCACAAATCCACCTGCTCCATCGCTTCACCAACAACATCACCCTCCTCTACGATGGTGACGAGGCTGGTATTCATGCTGCCACACGCAGCACAGACATGCTCTTAGCAGAAGGCATGAATGTGAAAATTCTCCTCCTACCTGATGGTGAAGACCCTGACAGTTTCTCTCGCAAGCACAACGCACAAGAGTTCAAGGCATACGTGGCTGAACATCAGACCGACTTCATCCTTTTCAAGACCAACCTCCTGCTCAAGGATGCGCAGAGAGACCCCATCAAACGAGCCCAACTCACTGAGGACATCGTGAAGAGTATCGCCGTCATCCCCGACGAAATCATCCGCTCCACCTACGTGCATGAATGTGCCGAAATCCTCAATATGGACGAGGCCATCCTGATG
>JBGUMY010000172.1:0-5608 GCA_045117095.1 Bacteroidaceae bacterium
CTCACCATCACGGTGATAGCACTCTTCGAGGGCTTCGATGAGTTCGTTGCCAGGAATGTTCCTGACATCGGGAAAACCCTTGAAACGAATTTGGGGAAGGTCGAAGATGTCCTCGTTTTCGAGGAGAGTGCGCAGATGAGTGGCGTTCCAGAGGATGCCGGAGGTGTCAGTTTGGCGCACCACCTCGGTGAGGGTGTGGCTGATAACGTTGAGTCCATAGCCGTTCATGTATTCGTCGTTGAGGGCTGGGCTCTCATTGTCGCCTACGGGAGGCAGCTGGGCTGTATCGCCCATCAGGATGAGTCGGCAGCCTTTACCACCATAGACGAAGTGGACAAGGTCATCTAAGAGTCGGCCTGTGCCATAGAGACTGCCAGAGAGGTATTCGTCGTTGGCAATCATTGAGGCTTCGTCACAGATGAAGAGCAGATTTGTGCGCATGTTGTAGTTGAGAGTGAAAATGCTGTCTTTGTCGATAGACTTCTGACGATAGATGCGCTTATGGATGGTAAAGGCAGGGTGGTCTGAGTAGAGGGAGAATACTTTGGCGGCTCGACCCGTGGGAGCCATGAGCACACACTCCCGTTCGAGTTGTTCCATTGTCTTGACGAGGGCGCTGACGAGGGTGGTTTTTCCCGTGCCGGCAAACCCACGGAGGATGAACACCGAGTCGGCATCAGGTGTGAGGATGAATTCACAGAGTGAGTCGATGACTTTTGCTTGATCTTTTGTCGGTTTTAGGCCGAAATGATGCAAAATACACTCCTTTAAGTAGTCTTTTATCATCTTTTTTCAAAAAAATGTTGAAAGTTGTGGGTGCAATTCAAAATTTATCCTTATTTTTGCAACGAATATAGTGATTATTCACGAAACTGGACGAGGAAAAGGCCAAAAACTTGCTTCTCGGACTACAAAAAAGTGTGGAAACAATAAAAAATTAACAAAACATATCATGAAAAAAAGTGTGATAAATGGACTTCTTGTCGTTTGTACATTAGGTCTGGTTGTAGCATGCTTCATGAGCATCTACAGTGATATTGCCTTTGACGAAGAGAAGGAGGCACGTGAGAAAGTCGTTATTGCTCGTCTGATGGACATCCGTAACGCGGAAGAGCAGTACAAGATGACGTTTGGTGAGTACTGCGGTACGATCGACTCATTGATTGACTTCGTGAAGTATGGTAAGACGGTGGACAAAATCATCAAGGAAGGTGAGTTGACCGACGACCAGCTGGAGTCAGGCATGACTGAGCGAGAGGCTGTGGCTAAGGGCATCATCAAGCGTGACACCGTTTGGATCACGGCAGCTGAGAAGTTGGGTATCTCTAATCCCGACTCCATGAAGTACGTGCCAATTGGCCGCAAGGCTGATGGTTCGTTCGACGTGAAGTTGTCGAAGTTCGACCCATCTGCTCGTGACACGGTCTATCAGGGCATCATCGAACTGCGCAAGAAAGCTCAGTTCAACATGAAGTCTAATGAGTTCGATATGCTCGTGGAGTTCCGCGCACGTCTAGAGGACTATATGGACGGCATGAGCGAGAAGAAGATCAAGAACATGAAGGCTGACTTGAAGAAGCGTCACAAGAACCGTGCTGAGTTGATGCTCGACAACGAAGACCAGACTGAGGGTGAATGGTATGGTCTCCGCATCGGTGACTTGGAGGACACGAACAACAAGATGGCCGGTAACTGGGAATAAGCAAGTTGACAGTTGATAACTGACAGTTGACAATTGATGGCAGAAATACAGATTAACAATAAAAGTTTGTCCATTCGGGTCTGCCCGAATGGGCTTTCTTTTTGTACCTATGCTCCAGGACAGGAAGAGCCGTTCGACTATAAGGTGTGGGATGTGAACCATACCATTTCGTTGGCTGCCAACATGAAGGCTGCCTTGATGAACGAGCCGATGCTCAAACAGGGCTATCAGCGTGTGAACGTGCTGATCACTACGCCGCACTTTACCACCGTTCCTGTGGTGGCATTCCAGAAGGAGGACATCCAGGCGGTGTATCAGTTCGCTTTCCCCAAGGACACGTTGCAGCATGTGAGTTACAACGTGTTACGCCGTTCGGGCATTGCCATCGTCTTTGGACTCGACCGCAATATTCATCAGTTGTTGCTCGATGACTATCCTCGTGCCCGTTTCTATGCCTCGGCTAGCACGCTGATTGAGTTCTTTGGTGAGAAGAGCCTCATTGGTCAGGGTAAGAAGATGTTTGTTTATCTGCATGAGAAGGAGATGACGCTTTATGCCTTCGACCAGGGGAGGATGCTCTTTGTCAACACATACGAGGCTGTGAGTGTTGCCGACATCCAGTTCTACACGCTGAACGTGTGGCAGCAACTCGGCTTTGACCAGGTGGACGATTCCCTCTTTGTGGTGGGTGACATGGAACAACGCACCTCGGAACTCGCAGAGAAAATCAAGTATTTCCTCCAGAACGTCTCGGTCATCGATCGTGGTGAAGACTTCAGGGACAGGCTTACGATGGGCAACACCCATATTCCCTACGACCTGCAGACTCTCCTCATCTGCGGCTTTTAACCAGCCCACACGCTGGGTGATTTTTATTCCCAATTGTCAACTATCAACTACCAACTTTCGTTGTGCGCATTATCAGAGGAAAATATAAGGGGCGACACCTTCCGACGCCCACAGGTTTCAAGGCACGTCCCACGACGGACTTCGCCAAGGAAGGGCTGTTCAATATCTTGGAGAATGTGTATGTGGATTTCGATGCTGCTATTACAGCCCTCGACCTCTTTGCTGGCACTGGCTCCATCGGTTTGGAGTTGGCTTCGAGAGGATGTGGCAAGGTGGTGTCGGTGGAGAAGGACTTCAAGCATTGGCAGTTTTTGGTACGTGTGCAAAAGGAGTTGCAAGCCAAGGAGTGGTTGCCGCTGAAGGGTGACGTATTTAAATATGTACGCACGTGTAAGGAACGTTACAATTTGATTTTTGCTGACCCTCCTTACGCTTTAGAGAATCTTAGGGACATCCCCGATGTTGCATTGCCTCTGTTGGCAGAGGATGGTCTGTTAGTGCTCGAACATGGCAAGGACTACGATTTCTCTTCCCATCCCCGTTTCGTGGGGCATCGCAACTATGGAAGCGTGAACTTCTCTTTTTTCCAGTAGGAAAGAGATAGTGAAAAATGTAAAGTGAAAAATCTAAGTTACTTTCATTGGAACAGTCAGTAACTTGGATTTTTCACTTTTTACTATATACTTTTCGCTTATATCGTCAGGTGTTTATCTTCTGCCTCCGCCGAAGCCTCCACCACCAGCAGGACGGCCACCACCGCCACCACCAGCAGGACGGCCACCGCCCCAGTTACCCCACATACTGCGGGCATTCTCTGTGCCGTTGGAATTCTTACCGCCGAAGATGTTCAGCTTGTAGATGACGTGAACCATTCCGTAAGAGTAGATGGCATTGTAGCGTGAGTCACTGCTCTGATAGGCGTCGATGGTACGGCTGATATTGCTACGGTTGTGCAGGATATCGTTCCATTGGAAGGTGACTGTCAGCGCATTGCCTTTCAGGAAGGACTTGGCCACCTGAGCGTTCCACAGCAGTTCGTTTGTGTTCATGCTGGCAGAAGAGTAACCGCGACGACTGCTCTCGCTGATGTCTGTGGAGAATGAAAGGCCGTTGTCGAAGATGAGATTGATTTCTGCACCATAGCTGAAGTTCCAAGTCTCCATGTTACCTGTGGTCAGCACAGAGTTCTTCGAGCTGTTGTAAGTGACGCTACCGTTGATGCCTGCCTCAAACCAGTTCTTGCGGAAGTCGAAACCGAGAGACTCGCTCACACCATAGGTATTGGTCTTCGACTTATCTTCTGTATATTGTGTTGGGTCGAGGTAGCTGACCTGATGGTTGTAGTTGAAGCTGGTGAAGTTGTTCATCGTGAAGTAGTTGTTGGGGTCGAGCGAGGTGTTGAAGCCACCACCGATATTACCACCCCAGTTGCCGTTGATGTTCTCAGGTTTTGTGGTTCTCACACCTGTGGTCTCGTCGTAACTGGTACGGTTGGCCACGCTGTTTCTGGTCATGTTCACGCCTCCCCATGCGAAGATGCTGCGCTGGTGCTCCAGCTGGAACGTGTTGAAGTTGAAGTTGATGTTGTGGGTGAGTGATGGCTTCAAACCTGGGTTACCCTTCGTGATGTTCAGGGGGTTCGAGTCATCTGTGATGTCCAACAGGTTTGTCATGCTGGGCTGAGATGTACGTGCACGGTAGTTGATGCGCAGGTTCGTCTGTTGGGTGAAGTTGTAGCGGAAGTCGAGGTTGGGCGCAAAGTCGTACACGTTGCGGGTCACCGTCGGATATTGCGTACCCATATATTTATAGTCGAGCACACTATGCTGTGGCATGAAATCCAGACCCACGCTGAAGTTGAAGTAGTCCGTTATCTTGCGGAAGCTGACACTGACGGTGTGGTTGTAGTTCTTGTATTCAGAGAACTGGCTCAGTTTCCTGGCCTCTTCGTTTTCATCCTCGCCATAGAGTTCGTGGCCTTGGTTCAGCAGATAGTCGATAGCGCCATCGATGTTGTAACGGTATTTGACCAGCGCATTGTACAGGTCTGTGTAGGCTGTCGGATCCATCACGAAGGCCTGACGGTTTGAACGGTTGTAGCTGAAATCATATCTGTAGGAGAACTGCAGATAGGTTCTGTCGGCGATAGGCTCAGAGTAGCTCAACTGCACACCGTATGACCGGTTTCTGCCAGGGGTGGTGTAGTAGCGGTTGTTGGTGGTCGAGCCTCCCGTTTGCTTATACTCGATGTTGGCTGCAGAGAGTTGCTTGCTCTCCGAACTGCCGATGCTTCCTGAAGCACGGAGGGTGATGTTGCGTCCGTAGTTGTTCAGACGGCGGTTGGCCTGCAGTTCACCACCCAGACGCTTATTTTCGTTGTAGGTCTGCTGACGGCTTACGTTCGTGTTCACAATCATGTCCAAGAGGCCTTCCACTTTGTCGGCATTGTTGATGGCATCATCCAATGGGTCATTCGACACCTTGTTGGGGTCATCGTTGAAGGATGCCGACTCGTTGTTGCTGTAGCCCTTGTTCTTCGTGAGGTTGCCCGAAGGACGGAAGATGATGTTCGTCATCGAGTCGGGTGTCCACTCCAAACGGAAGTTTCCATTCCAGTTGTTGGCGCTGCTGCGGCTGAAGTTCTCGCTGTTGCTGAAGGCACCACGTGAAGTCACGAAGCTCTGGGTCGAAGACTGGTTGCGGGTGTCGCTTCCGTCGTAGCGATAGCGCACGTTACCACCCAGTTCCAGATGTTCACTTTCTGTGGCGAAGTTGAAGCCTACGTTCTTTGAGTTGCGCAGACCGCCGCCACCGCCACGTCCCCAGCCACGGCCACCGCCACCGCCGAAGCCCATGTCGCCCGTGTTATTGGCACCACCCGTCACGGTGAACTGGTTGTGGTCGATGAAGCGGTTCAGCATCACGTTTTCCGAATAACGATCCTCTGTGCCGTATCCTGCGTCGATGTTGCCGAACCAACCGTTGTTCATACCCTTCTTCACCGTCAGGTCGAGCACCGTCTCCTCATTGCCGTCGTCGATACCAGTCACGCGGCTG
>JBGUMY010000173.1:0-11918 GCA_045117095.1 Bacteroidaceae bacterium
ACTGCTCATCTATGATACCATCAACAACTACAACATCATATTCCTCATCGCCCTCTGTACCTCCTGCATCGGACTCTGCATCAACGCCACCGTCCATTTCCCTGTCAAGGAGATCATCCCCAACAAAGACCCTCTCTCCTTCGACCGCTTCTTCCTTGTGAAGGGCTGGAGCGAAGGACTGGTCATGGTTTGTGTGGGAACCTCCTATGGTGTGCTTGCAACCTATCTCGCCATCTACGGCAAGGAAGTCTTGGGCATCACAGCAGGAACAGGTGCTTGGTTTGCTGTGTTGAGTGCAGGTCTCATCCTCTCCCGTCTCATTGGAGCGAGGTCGTTACGGAAGGGTAGAG
The DNA here is from genome assembly GCA_045117095.1 of Bacteroidaceae bacterium. Taxonomy (GTDB): domain Bacteria; phylum Bacteroidota; class Bacteroidia; order Bacteroidales; family Bacteroidaceae; genus Minthosoma. Next base: position 351 of record JBGUMY010000173.1, read on the forward strand.
TGGTGGAGAACGTCAATCATGGCATCCTCATCAGCCTTCTCGGTTACTTGCTCTTCGCTGCCCTCAAGAACAACTGGGGCTATTATGGCGCTGCCATCATCATTGGTTTGGGGAATGGTCACATCTGGCCAGGCATGCAAACCATGTTCATCAACCTCGCCCCCAACAACAAACGTGGTACAGCCAACTCTTCCCAGCTCACCTGTTGGGACATCGGCATGGGCATCGGTGTAGTCCTTGGTGGTCTCGCCATCCACCACACAGGTTACTCCTCCGCCTTCTGGTTTGCCTTCGCTGTCAACCTCTTCGGTGTCCTTTTCTATTATATATATGTAAAGGGTCACTATCTCAAAAACCGTCTCCGATAAAATCAGAACAGGATCATACAACAAAAGGAGGATGTGCCTATTTTGATACACCCTCCCAACTTTTGTAGGTGACCCGGGATTTTGCTCTTGTGGGGCGATGGGAATAGCTCTGTATGGGTGCTTTTTGCTTGTGTGAATTAATCTGTTTTCCGTAGACCAGCATAGCGATAAATGTAATTGGGCTTGGTGCTGAACACGAAGTCCACGCAGATGCTGTCGGTGGTTTTCCCATACTGATTGGTGGTGGCATCTGGCATCACACGTCCTGTTACTTGGCAAGGCTCTTTCCCGTCGTAGAGGTTGGGCACATCTTTGCCAGACAAAGTGAAGTTGGACAGGTCGCAGCCTACTTTTGCCTTCACAGGTCCTATTTCGCCCAAGTCATCCACATAGATGGAATCGATTTTTTGATCATCCGTGTTGTAGGTCATGAATGGAATGACGCCACGGCTCACGTAGTCGGCATAGTGGATGGTGTCACCTTTTTCGTCCACCTGCATGAGGTCTATCTTCATGTTCCATTCGCCGACCATCATTTGGATGGCGATGCTTCCATCTTCCACACCGTTAATCGTTTTGATATTGTAACAGCGGGAGAAAATAGACCTTAAATTGTCTTGATGTTTGGGTGAAATCGTGACGGAGGTCAAACCTGTACACCTTGCGAAAGCCATATTGCCCACGGCTGTCACGTTGTCAGGAATGTTGACAGTAGTCAAGCCTCGACAGTCAGCAAATGCGTTGTGATCGATGGTCGTGACCGTATAGGGAATGTATAGGGAACTGAGCTTCTCACATGAACTGAATGCGCCATAACCTATGCTCAACACCTCATAATAGCTCTCTCCGTAGGTGATGCTGGCAACAATATTGGCCACACCTTTGAACCCTGTCTTGTCATAGCCTGTCACGACAAGATGCCCCTCTTTGATGGTGTATTTCACATAATCAAGATAGAACTCATTGTTGCTGTAGGTGAACACAGCCCCATTGGACGCCTTCCCGTTCTTGTCAATCACCACGTGGGCGGTGTAGCCTCCTCCTGGATTGTCATCTCCGTCTTTACTGCACGATACCATCAGGGGAAGTGTCAATACTGCGAGCATGATGATGCTCCAAATGTTCTTTTTCGTCATGGTTGTTTCTCTATAATTGTTTTGTAAGATATGCAAAGGTACACTCTTTTCTTTTTACTGCCAAAGAAAACGGAAAAAACTTTGAGAAAGGCTTTCCGTTTTTGTCTTTTTTCATCCGCAAAAAGTGCAAGTACTGCTCCTCTGAGGTTAAAATAGTCACAAAAGTCATAATAAACCTTAATGAATGGTGGGGGATTCAAAAAAAGTGCTTATCTTTGCAAATATTGTTTTTACGAACGCATAAATGACTCTATAAAAGATATGAATATAACAAGATACATGATAGCAGGGGCGATGGTGCTGATGAGTGCTTCGTCGGCATTGGCGCAGAAGGTGGTGATAGGCAATTATGTCTTCCCGAAGGATAAGGCGACGTATTATGGTGAGCTGGAGGGAGGAAAGCCTAATGGAAAGGGTAAAACGACATTCCCGTCAGGTGACACTTATGAGGGTGAGTATGAGAAGGGAAAGCGACAGGGATATGGTGTTTACACGTTTACGGATGGTGAGAAATATGAGGGGAATTGGCATCAAGATCATCAGCATGGCAAGGGAACGTATTATTTTGCCAACAACAATAAGTACGATGGCTTGTGGTACATAGATTATCAGCAGGGTATGGGCACCATGTATTATTATAATGGAGACAAGTACATGGGCGATTGGTTTCAGGACAAGCGTAATGGCAAGGGTCGCTACACGTGGGCGAACGGTATCTATTACGATGGCGACTGGAAGGAAGACAAAAAGTCGGGCAAGGGTGTGTTTGACTGGCGCGATGGTTCCATCTACGAAGGTGATATGGACAATGACATGCGCAATGGACAGGGCAAATACACGTATGCGAATGGTGACTTCTACACAGGTGGTTGGAAAGATGATATGATGCACGGAAAGGGCATCTACCGATTCAAGAATGGTGATGTGTATGAGGGTGATTATCAGAATGGTGAGCGTACAGGTCAGGGCATCTTCACGTATACTGACAAGCGTAAGTATGTAGGTCAGTTCAAGAACGGACTGATGGAAGGATTTGGCACTTACACATGGCCTGATGGTTCGAAGTATGAGGGCTATTGGGTGGAAGATAAGGAGCATGGACGTGGCAAGTTCACAGGTGCGAATGGTGATGTGTATGATGGAGAATGGGCTGGCGGCGAGATGAGTGGTGAAGGAGTGTTGCGTCTGTCAGATGGTACCAAGTTCAAAGGCCATTTCAAGGATGGCATGAAGAACGGAAAAGGTGTGGAGGAGTTGGCTGATGGCACTCGCTTTGAAGGTTCCTTCGTCAACGATTTGAAAGATGGCTCCTTCGTGGAGAAAGACCGCAATGGTAACATCTTACGCAAAGGCATCTACAATCGGGGTCGATTGATGGGACAAAAGAGGTAAGAGTTAAAACTTGAGAGGATGAAGGATTTGCAAGGCATATTGGAGGAAGTGAAGCAGTTGGCGGTGAAGGCAGGCACGTTCATTGCTGAACAACGTCAACACTTCGATGTGAGCAAAGTGGAGTCGAAGCATAGTCACGACTATGTGAGTTATGTGGACAAGGGGTGTGAGGAGATGATTGTGGCTCGGCTGAAGGAAATTCTGCCTGAAGCTGGATTCATCACGGAGGAGAAGACAACGGAACAGAAGGGGGATTCAACGGAACTCTTTTGGGTGGTTGACCCCTTGGATGGTACGACGAACTTTATCCATGACTTGGCACCTTATTGCGTCTGCATCGCCTTGAGAAACAAGACCGACATCCTCTTGGGTGTGGTGTATGAAGTGACTCGTAGGGAACTGTATAGTGCGGCCAAAGGTTTGGGAGCCTATCTGAATGGGCAGCCTATCCATGTGTCCCCACTCGCCGATTTGGATCAGGCGTTGGTGATGATAGGTTATCCATACAATGCAGAGGGTTTTCGGCAGTTCTGCCTGAATCTGACAGGTCAACTCTATGGACATTGTGCCAGCATCCGCAGCAATGGCAGCGCTGAAGGTGAACTCTGTTATCTAGCGGCAGGGAAGATAGATGTCTATGTGGAGTCGTTCATTCAGCCTTGGGATGTGGCGGCAGGTGCTTGCATCTTGCTCGAGGCAGGAGGAAAGATTTCTGACTATGACGGAACTGATGCACAATGGGAAAGTGGACGTCAGGTGGTCGCTACCAACGGTTTGCTGCACGAAGCGATGTTGCAGGAGATTCGGAAGGCAAAGCCTTAGCAAAACATTTTGTAGTGAATAAACTAACAATATTATCAACCTTAAATAAACGCAGTTATGATTTTAGACACGCTCGAAAACTTCGGCAAGTATGCCGCTCTCAACCCCCTGTTCCCCAAGGTGGTGGAGTATCTGCAGAACACAGACCTGATGGCTCATGAGCCAGGTCGAGTGAACATCGATGGCAACAAGCTCTTTGTCAACCACAATGTGGCAAAGGGCAAGACTGTTGACCAAGCAAGAATGGAGACGCACAATGCGATGATTGACATCCAAATTCCTCTTTCTTGCGACGAAGTGATGGGCTACACCCCTCGTCAGTATCTCCCCAACGCTGAGTATGATGCTGCGAAGGACATCACTTTCTATCTGGAACGTCCAGAGCAGTACATTACCGTACATCCTGGCGAGTTCGTGATTTTCTTCCCTGAGGATGGCCATGCACCTAACATTACGCCTGTCCCAGAGTATAAGAAAGTGATTTTCAAAGTGAAAGCATAACAGCCCACATGCTGGGTGAATTTCCTGTAATCTAAAAAAACAGAAGACTAATGGCTACAACAAAGAAGACAAAAGAGGCTAAGCCAGCCCCTGTGAAGCATATCGGTATTGTGAAGAACGACCCTTGGCTCGAACCTTTCGAGGGAGCTATCTGTGGACGTCATGACCATGCGTTGTGGAAACTGAACGAACTGACCAATGGTGGCAAGCAGACACTTTCTGACTTTGCCAGCGGTTACCTCTATTTCGGACTTCACAAGACAGCAAGGGGTTGGGTGCTGCGTGAATGGGCACCTAACGCTACAGACATCTATCTGGTGGGTGATTTCAACGGTTGGCAGGAGCAAGAGGCATACAAGATGACTCGCATCGACAATGGCAATTGGGAAATCAAACTCAAAGCCAATCAGATGCATCATGGTGACCTCTTCAAACTGAAAGTGAAATGGAATGGGGGAGAAGGGGAGCGTATTCCTTCTTACGCCACTCGTGTGGTGCAGGATGATAACACCAAGATCTTCTCTGCTCAGGTGTGGGCACCTGCTCAGACTTATGAGTTCAAGAAGAAGAACTTCAAGCCTGACACCAATCCGCTGCTCATCTATGAGTGCCACATCGGTATGGCTCAGGACGCAGAGAAGGTGGGCACTTATCTTGAATTTAAGGACAATATCCTCCCACGCATCAAGAAGGATGGCTACAACGCCATTCAGGTGATGGCTGTGGCAGAGCATCCTTACTACGGTTCTTTTGGTTATCATGTCAGCAATTTCTTTGCACCTTCCAGCCGTTTCGGCACACCAGAGGAACTGAAGGAACTCATCGACGCAGCTCATGGAATGGGCATCGCTGTCATCATGGACATCGTTCACTCTCATGCCGTGAAGAACGAGATTGAGGGTCTTGGCAATTTTGCTGGCGATGGTTGTCAATACTTCATGCAAGGTGGTCGTCGTGAGCATCCAGCATGGGATTCGCTCTGCTTCGACTATGGTAAGAACGAGGTCATCCACTACCTCCTTTCCAACTGCAAATATTGGCTTGAGGAGTTCAAGTTTGATGGATTCCGTTTCGATGGCGTCACTTCCATGCTCTATTACAGTCATGGTCTTGGTGAGGCATTTGGTGGTTATGGCGACTATTACAACGGTCATGAGGATGATGAGGCCATCGCTTATCTGACTTTGGCTAACCTCTTGATTCATGAGGTGAATCCTAAGGCTATCACCATTGCAGAGGAAGTGTCTGGTATGCCAGGTTTGGCTGCTCCATTCAAGGATGGTGGCTATGGCTTCGACTATCGTATGGCGATGAACATTCCCGACTACTGGATCAAGACCATCAAGGAACTCAAGGATGAGGATTGGAAACCTTCTTCCATGTTCTGGGAGACCACCAATCGCCGTCAGGATGAGAAGACCATCTCCTACGCTGAGTCTCACGACCAGGCATTGGTGGGTGATAAGACCATCGTCTTCCGTCTGATTGATGCCGACATGTATTGGCACTTCAAGAAGGGTGATGAGAACTTCATGGCTGAGCGTGGCATCGCCCTCCACAAGATGATCCGTCTGCTCACAGCCTCTACGATGAATGGTGGTTACCTCAACTTCATGGGTAATGAATTTGGTCACCCAGAGTGGATTGACTTCCCGCGTGAGGGTAACGGATGGGGTTACAAATACGCTCGTCGTCAGTGGAACCTCGTTGATAATAAAGAACTGTGTTACCACTACTTAGGTGATTTCGATGAAGAAATGCTCAAGGTCATCAAGACTGTGAAGAACTTCCAGAAAACACCTGTGGTGGAGGTGTGGCACAACGATGGCGACCAGATTCTGGCCTTCTCACGTGGTGACCTCCTGTTTGTGTTCAACTTCTCACCCAACAGGTCTTATACCGACTATGGCTTCATCGTTCCACAGGGCAGTTATGATGTGGTGCTCAACACCGACAACAAACTCTATGGTGGCAACAATTTGGCCGATGACTCCGTTCGTCATTTCACCAACTGGGATCCAATCTACGAGAAAGATGGCAAGGGCTGGCTCAAACTCTACATCCCTGCACGCTCTGCTGTCGTTCTCCGTAAAAATGCTGAAGAATAGTGAACTATAATCATCCACGCAGACAGAAGACCGCAGGACTAATCCGTTATTCCTGCGGAATTCTGTTTATGCTTTTCTGCTTCTGTTACTTGTTCTTTCTGCAAGGCGAAGTCTTGGCTGAAGCTCAGTTTGTCTACTCCCAAGGAGTGACCACCTACAACCTTTTCGTAGGTGCCCTTATCACCACACTTGTCTTGCAACTCGTACAATGGGTGGTGGGCGTGCTCTCTCGTCTGCCAGCCACCATGTATGCTTTATCTTACATTCCCTCTGTCACGATGCTGGCCTTTCTTGCCAACATCAATGAAGAGAAGATAAGAAGCTTCTCTTTTGGAGCATGGGTGTGGATTTCTCTTTTGGTTCTGGTGCTGTATGTCTTTCTTGTGTTCTTTGTTCGTGCATGGAAAGGCGATGTTTCTGATGATGACTATGACCTCAAATCGCAGTTGTATCCCAATTACATTCTTCTCTTTGTGCAGATATTGGTCTTGGGATTTGTTCCTCAGTCATCAGATGTCTATCACTACGAACTGAAAGCCGAACGTCTGATCCTTGCTGGTGATTACGAAGAAGCCTGCAAAGTGGGGGAGCGTTCTCTTCGTACCAGTCCTCGTCTCACCCAATTGCGTATGTATGCTTTGTCGCAGCAAGGATTGTTGGCAGAGCGTCTTTTTGAATATCCGCAGTATGATGGTGCACGTGGCTTGCTTGATGTTACTGACACCTTACCTACTTATCGGCTTAGCACCCAGTCCATCTGTCTTCATCTGGGAGCGTTTTGTGGCACGAGTGTGAAATCCACGACTCGTTTCTATCAGTTATTGTTAGGTGAATATCCCCAAGGTGACTCTCTTGTTGTTTTGGCCAATGAAAACACCGTCGATTACTATCTGTGCAGCCTTCTTTTGGAGAAGAAACTCAAGGAGTGGCAACGTGAACTTCCCATCTATTACAACCTTTCAGATAGCATTCCCAATGTGTATGATGCTTTGCCCAAAGCGTATCGTGAGGCTTTGTTCTTGATAGGAAATCCTCAAGATGCGTTGGAAGGGAAAATCGTCATTGGATCGGACACTTTGGCCACGCTGAAGAATAAGGAAATGATTGCTCAGTTCCGTGATTATCAGGAAATGAAAGCCGACTTGACAGACCCTGTGGAACGTGTCAACAAGACCCATCGGGAATTTGGCAAGACCTATTGGTGGTACTACGATTTCAGCCAACTTGCCACAGGCGAATTGGAGAAGAGAAAGTAGGAGATGAAGAGCATGGGGCAAGTGATAAGAGATAAGGAGCAAGAAGCATGAATCATCGTTCACGAATAGCCGCTATCTTCACGCTTGCCTATCCCATCGTCATCGCCCAGTTGGGCACCATTTTACAGGGATGGGCAGACACGATTATGGTGGGGCAATATGGCACGCCTGAACTGTCTGCTGCAGGGTTCGTCAACAATATCTTCAATCTCTGTATCTTTTTCCTGTTGGGCATTTCTTACGCCACAACCCCTGTGGTTGGAACCTTGTTCAGTCAGGGGAACTATCCGAAGGTTTTGTCCACACTCCGTGAGAGCAATGTGGTCAATGTCTTGGTGAGCCTCTTCATCGTCCTCATCCTGTTCATCCTTTATCTCAATATTGACTGTCTCAGGCAACCTGTAGAACTTCTTTCCCTCATCCGTCCCTATTTCATCGTCCTGCTGCTCTCGTTACCATTCCTCTCGCTGTTCAACTCCATGAAGCAGTTCTCCGATGCCCTTGGCGACACTCGCACGCCCATGTGGATCATGATTGGATGTAACGTCATCAACCTTATTCTCAACTATCTGCTCATCTTCACCTTCGACATGGGATTGTTGGGTGCAGGTATTGCCACACTCATGGCACGTGCCCTCATGCCTCTTGCCATGTGGTTAGCCCTCCGTCATGGTTCGCTTCTCCGTTCCCTCCATTCAAAGATACCGTCTTCCTCTTTCCCTCTCGCTTCTTCCCCCTTTCCCTTCAACTTCCAACTCCTCAAATTGGGCCTCCCCATTTCTATCCAACTCTGCCTTGAAGCCAGCGCATTCAACATCAGCGCTATTTTCATGGGATGGATTGGAGCCTCTGCTTTGGCTGCTCATCAGATCATGGCCACAGTCAGCAGCCTCGCCTTCATGGTCTATTATGGTATTGGAGCAGCGGCTGCTATCCGCATAGCCTATTTCATGGGGCAGAACGAATGGGATGAAGTGCGCAAGACAGCATGGACTTCTTTATGGATGTCCATTGCTTCAGGCGTTGTTGTGGTAAGCTTCCTGTGTGTCTTTGGTACATCCATTGCCCACATCTTCACCACCAGCTCTGAGGTGGCAATCCTCTTCCTCTCTTTCTTTCCTCCTTTCATCTGCTACCAGATAGGCGATTGTTTGCAGATTACCTATGCCAATGCGCTTCGAGGCATCAAGGATGTGCGTGCCATGATGCTCTATGCTTTTATCGCCTACATCCTTGTCAGCCTTCCGCTTGCCTACATTTTCGCCTTCCCTCTCCACATGGGAGCTGTAGGCGTTTGGTGGTCTTTCCCCTTTGGACTCACCACAGCTGGTCTCTGCTACTACTTCCAGTTTCGCAAGCATTATAAGAAACAAAACAGGCTTATTTGATAAAAATTTCGTGTTCTGAAAAGAAAACGACTTTTCTATTCTCTCACTTCGCCAAATTTTTTGTACCTTTGCAGCGTTTTTTCGCGCGTATGTGTGCGAAAGACAATCAGGTAAAAGGATAACATTCTAAAATTTCAGGATATGAACATTTCATACAAATGGTTGAAGGACTATGTTGACTTCGACATGACAGCCGAGGAGGTGGGTAAGGCACTCACTAGCATGGGACTGGAGGTCGAGGCTGTGGAAGAGGTGCAGAGCATCAAAGGCGGACTCCAGGGATTGGTCGTTGGTCAGGTGCTGACTTGCGAACCTCATCCGAATAGTGACCACATGCATTTGACTACCGTAGATGAAGGTAATGGAGTCGTGGAGCAGATTGTCTGTGGCGCTCCTAATGTGGCTGCTGGTCAGAAAGTGATTGTGGCTCAGTTGGGTTGCAAACTTTACGATGGTGACAAGGAGTTTGTCATCAAGAAGAGCAAATTGCGTGGCATTGAGTCTAACGGCATGATCTGTGCTGAAGACGAGATTGGTATTGGCACCAGTCACGATGGCATCATCGTCCTTCCAGAAGATGCTGTGGTGGGTACACCTGCCGCTCAGTACTATGGATTAGAGAATGATTATGTGATTGAGGTGGATATCACGCCTAACCATTCAGACGCTTGTTCACATTGGGGCGTGGCTCGTGATTTCTATGCTTATCTGAAGCAGAATGGATATGAGACCAAACTCCATCGTCCAAGTGTGGAGGATTTCAAGGTGCAGTCGAACGACCTGAAGATTGACGTGGTGGTAGAAGCTGGAGAGGCATGTCCTCGTTATTGTGCTGTATCGGTAAAGAACTGTGAGGTGAAGGAAAGTCCGAAGTGGTTGAAGGACAGATTGACGGCAATAGGTCAGCGTCCTATCAATAATATTGTCGATATTACCAACTACATCATGATGGCATACGGCCAGCCCTTGCATTGCTTTGACGCTGATATGGTGAAGGGCAACAAGGTGGTGGTGAAGACCCTGCCTGAAGGAACGCCTTTCGTTACCCTCGATGGTGAGGAACACAAACTTTCTGACAAAGACTTGGCCATCTGCAATGCGGAGGAACCCATGTGTATCGCAGGTGTATTTGGTGGAAAGGGTAGTGGTACGTATGAGACTACGAAGAACGTGCTCTTCGAGAGTGCTTACTTCCACCCAACATGGATTCGTAAGAGTGCTCGCCGTCATGGTTTGCAGACAGACGCCAGTTTCCGTTTCGAGCGTGGTATTGACCCTGCTGGTCAGATTTACGCCATCAAACGTGCCGCTTTGTTGGCACAGGAATTGGCGGGAGGCGAAATCAGCATGGAGATTGTGGATGTGAAGAACGACACGCTCCCACAGGATGCCATCATCGATGTGGATTACCAGTATGTAGCTGACCTGATCGGTAAGGAACTGCCTGTGGAGACGCAACAGGACATTTTGAAGAACCTCGGCTTTGAGATTCTGAAGAGCGATGAGAAGATGATGCAGGTGAAGGCTCCAGCTTTCCGTGTGGATGTGAAGAAGCCTTGCGATGTGGTGGAGGAGATTCTCCGCATCTATGGTTACAACAATATTGAGATACCTTCTCAGGTACGTTCATCGCTCACCACAAAGGGTGAACTCGACAAGAGCAACAAACTGCAGAACCACGTGGCTGAGCAGTTGGTGGGCTGTGGATTCAACGAGATACTGAACAACTCGCTTACGAAAGTTTCGTACTATGAGGAAGGAGAGATCTATAAGTTGGAGAACTGCGTGAAGTTGATGAACCCGCTGAGTCAGGATTTGGCTGTGTTGCGTCAGACGCTGCTCTTTGGTGGTTTGGAATCCATTGCTCGCAATGCCAACCGTCGTATGCCTGACCTGAAGTTCTTCGAGTTTGGTAACTGCTACTACTTCTCACCTGAGCGTAATCAGGAGAAAGTGGATGAGAACGGTGAGACGTTGAAGGCCAGCGCTGAGTCTTCGAAAAAGATTCTGGCTGCTTACAGCGAGGATTATCACTTGGGTCTTTGGTTGACAGGTAAGCGTGTGAACGGCAACTGGGCACATGCTGACGAAGACAGTTCTGTGTATGAGATGAAGGCTTACGTGCTGAACATCTTCAAGCGTCTGGGTGTGCCATTTGGTGCCCTTGTGTTTGGAGAGGAGCAGAACGACATCTTCTCTATTGCCACAACCATCTCACAGCGTGGTGGCAAGAAGATTGCAGAGTTTGGCATCGTGACCAAGAAGATGGCGAAGAAACTGGATGTGGAAGCACCTGTCTATTTTGCTGATATCAACTGGACGAACCTGATGAAACTCATCAAGAAGGTGACAGTCACTTACTACGACTTGTCGAAGTTCCCAGCTGTGAGCCGTGACCTCGCATTGCTCGTGGATGAGGGTGTGCAGTTCGCTCAGATTGAGGCAGCCGCATATCAGGCAGAGAAGAAGTTGCTCAAGGAAGTGAAACTCTTCGATGTGTATGAAGGCAAGAACCTCGAAGCTGGCAAGAAGTCGTATGCTGTGAACTTCACCCTCCAGAGCGAGGAGAAGACGCTCAACGACAAAGCCATCGAAGC
>JBGUMY010000174.1:0-16246 GCA_045117095.1 Bacteroidaceae bacterium
TCTCGCTATGAGCTGACTGACGAGAAGATTGACGAAATCAACAAAGAGATTGAAGCACGTACCAAAGAATAAGTGAAGAAATTAAGAGTTAAGAATTAAGAGTTGAGAGTTGAGAGTTGAGAGTTGAGAACCTTTAGCTCGACAAAGTTAATGAAGAATTAAGCATAAAGCATGAAGAAAATACTGTCCATCGCAGCAGTGGTGATGCTGTGTGCAAGCTGCAAGCAAGTTCCTCCCACATCCACCGATTCATTGCAGGAGGCTTATCAAGACTACTGGCGAACGGGTGTGAGTGTCAACCAATGGGAGGTGCAGGCAGAAGAGGCCATGAAGGATGGTGTCGCATATTCTGGTGCCAGCAGCCTTGACCAAACTGCTGACTACCCCACCATCGCCAAGCATTTTGGCTGGGTTGTTCCTGAGAACTGCATGAAGTGCGAGGTCATCCATCCTGAGGAAGACCGCTATGACTTCACCCTCGCTGACCAGTTGGTGGAGAAGGCATTGGCGAATGGTCAGCAGGTGGTGGGACATTGCCTTATCTGGCACGCTCAATGTGCTCCATGGTTCTTTGTCGACAAGGAGGGCAACCAAGTCTCTGCAGAGGTGCTCAAGCAGCGTATGCACGACCACATCTTCACCATCCTTGACCACTTCCGTGGCAAGATTGTAGGTTGGGACGTAGTGAATGAAGCCTTTGAGGATGACGGCACCCTGCGTCACTCACCATTCTACGAGATTCTGGGCGAAGAGTTCATCCCATTGGCATTCCAATATGCCCATGAGGCAGACTCGACCATCGAACTCTACTACAACGATTACTCCATGTATAAGCCTGAAAAGGTGAAGGCAGTGGTGGAGTTCTTCCGTCCCCTCATGGAGAAGGGTATGCGTTTGGATGCCATTGGCTTGCAGGCGCACCTCTTCTTGGGCGACCAAGACTACCCCACCCTCTATGAGCAGAGCATCCGTGAGGTAGCCACTTTGGGAATCCCCTCACAGTTCACAGAACTCGACCTCTCCGTACTGCCTAATCCATACGCCATGGAGGGAGCCAATATCGGCGCTAACTTCGAGTATAGCAAGGAACTTGACCCCTACACAGACGGACTTCCAGCTGAGGTGCAGGAGCAGGCTGATGCCTTCTGGGTGGACTTCTACAAGATGCTCATCCGCAACAAGGAGAATGTGCTGCGTGTCAACTACTGGTGCTTCAACGATGCCAACTCTTGGCGCAACGACTGGCCTGTAAAGGGACGCACGGAATACGCCACTCTCTTCGACCGTCAGAGTCAGCCCAAACCCACCATCCAGAAACTGGTGGACTTGGTGAAGAAGTAAGAGTTTAGGGTTGAGGGTTTAGAGTTGAGGGTTTAGAGTTTAGAGCTTCGAGCCTGTAGCTCGACGCAGTCAATTAAGAGTTAAGAATTAAGAGTTTTTACTAACGAATAAAAAATAAATTACTATGGAAGGAAAGAAATAACTTTTTCCAGCGGATTACATGGCTGATCCTGCAGCTCATGTGTTTAACGGCAAACTTTTCATCTATCCCTCTCACGACTGGGAGGCTGGTGCAGAAGAAGACGATGATGGCGGTCATTTCCAGATGAAGGACTACCATGCACTCTCGTTCGATGACTTGGAGAATGGTCAAGCTACTGATCATGGTGTCATCTTCGATGTGAATGATGTGCCATGGGCTGAAAAGCAGCTGTGGGACAGCGATGTGGTGGAGAAGGACGGCAAGTACTACTACATCTTCTCAGCCAAAGGCTACGACGGCGTGTTCCGTCTTGGTGTGGCTGTGGCAGACAAGCCAGAAGGCCCCTTCGTTCCACAACCACAACCCATCCGTGGTTCTTTCTCCATCGACCCCTGCGTGTTCAAGGATGACGATGGCAGCATCTACACCTACTTTGGTGGTCTATGGGGAGGACAGCTCCAATGGTGGCAGCCCCTCGCTCCAGGCTTTGCACCCATTCATGGCAAGCATGGCGACGAGAACGGATTGGTTGACATGGGTTCTGCACCCACACGCACAGGCGAAATGTTCGCCAAGCCAGATGCGCCTGCATTGCCCAGCCTCGTGGTGAAGATGAGCGACGATGTGCTGCAGTTTGCTGAGGCTCCACGTCCAGTACTGGTGGTTGACAAGGACGGTCAGCCTTTGAAGGCCAGCGATCCACACCGCTTCTTCGAGGCTTCGTGGATGCACAAGTACAATGGCAAGTACTACTTCTCGTACTCTACTGGTGACAGCCACTTCCTCTGCTACGCCATCGGTGACAATCCATACGGTCCTTTCACTTATCAGGGCGTCATCCTCACTCCTGTGGTAGGTTGGACAACTCACCATGCCATTGCTGAGTACAAGGGCAAGTGGTATCTTTTCCACCACGATTGTGTGCCATCCAACGACAAGACTTGGCTCCGCTCCCTCAAGGTGTGCGAACTCCACTACAATGCTGATGGCACCATCCAGACGATTGAGGGTATCGATTGAGAAAATTGAAAAATTAGAAAATTGAAAAATTGAAGTCATGTCTATCTGAATAGCAGAAACTTCAATTTTTCAATTCCACAACTCTTTAATTCCAAAATAACTATGGTATTATTAGGTTATGATATAGGTACGTCGTCCGTGAAGGCGGCGTTGGTGGATGCCCAGACAGGGCAGACCATTGCAAGTGCGCAATATCCTGACAGTGAGGCTCCTATCACTGCCAAACAGCCAGGTTGGGCAGAACAAGACCCCAACATGTGGTGGGACGAACTGAAGCAGGCTACTGCTCGTGTGGCTGCCAAAGCTGGTTCGTTGGCTGACGTGAAGGCCATCGGCATCTCTTACCAGATGCACGGACTCGTGTGTGTAGATAAGGAAGGCAACCCACTCCGTCCATCCATCATCTGGTGCGATGGTCGTGCTGTGCCCTACGGCAACAAGGCCTTCGAGAGCATCGGAGGTGAGAAGTGTCTCGAACACCTGCTCAACTCTCCTGGCAACTTCACCGCTGCCAAGCTCGCATGGGTGAAGGAGAACGAACCAGAACTCTTCGCCAAGATTGATAAGATTATGCTCCCAGGCGACTATATCGCCATGCGTCTGTCAGGTGGCGACAAGAAAACCACCGTTTCTGGCCTTTCTGAGGGTATGTTCTGGGACTTCAAGAATAACGAAGTGAGCAAAGACGTGATGAACTTCTTCGGATTCCCTGAGTCGCTCATCGCAGAAATCGTACCCACCTTCTCTGTACAGAGTAAAGTTTGCCAGGCAGTAGCTGACGAACTGGGCATTCCTGTAGGCACACCCATCTCTTATCGTGGTGGTGATCAGCCCAACAACGCCCTGTCGCTCAACGTGATGAAGCCAGGTGAGATTGCAGCCACAGGTGGTACTTCAGGTGTCGTTTATGGTGTTTTAGGCGAGGTGAACTACGACAAGCTCTCTCGTGTCAACACCTTCGCACATGTCAATCATGGTGAAGGTGGCGCCACTCGTCTTGGCGTCCTCCTCTGCATCAACGGCACAGGTATCCTCAATGCTTGGATGCGTCGCAACGTCGCTCCAGAGGGCATGAGCTATCCAGAAATGAACGACCTCGCAGAGACCACTCCAATTGGTGCTGACGGCCTCAGCGTCATCCCATTCGGCAATGGTGCTGAACGTGTGCTCCAGAACGAGAATGTGGGTGCATCCATTCATGGTATCAACTTCAACATCCACAAGAAGGCTCACCTCATCCGTGCAGCTCACGAGGGAATCGCCTTCTCCTTCGCCTATGGCATGCAGATTATGAAGGACATGGGTATGGAGATCAGCACCATCAAGGCTGGTCATGCCAACATGTTCCTCAATCCACTCTTCTGCCGCACATTGGCTGCTGTTACTGGTGCCACCATCGAACTCTATGAGACTGATGGTTCTGTGGGTGCTGCCTATGGTGCAGGTATCGGAGCAGGCATCTACAAGGACAGCGACGAAGCCTTCAAGACTCTCAAGCACAAGGCTACGATCCAGCCTGAAGCCGACCGCACTCCATACATGGAGGCATACAACCTCTGGGTGAAGAGACTTGGAAAGTAAGATCCTGAGGAGCAAGGGACAAGGAGCGAGAAAATAGCTTGACCTTGGGCTCTTCTATATAAGAAAGGTGCTAGTTCATCATCGAATCAGCACCTTCTTTTTCGTTCCATCATGATACATATATATATTGATGCCCTTGACAGGCACATTCACCTGCATGCCTGACAGGGTATAGATGCCTGAGACTTGACGAGCAGGATTTGAACCTTCCACCTCGGCTATTCCATCGATAGAAGGTTCATAGCCCCAATAGGCATCTAAATACTTGATGCGATCGGCCACCCATCCATGCAGGCGTTCGAGCGTGTCAATGTTGGAATTGCGGATGTAGGGCCTGACTCCTGAAACAGTCGTTTTGGCTCGCCACAACCGACCTTCAAGTTTGCAGACATCCCCTGCTTGGTAGAGGATGGATGCTTGGTAGGAGGGCACTTGGTCATAGAGATTCCAATCTTCACACACCTCCCATTCGTCTCGACAGATGGCCGCACCATAACAAGGACTATCAGGCCAAGACGTTTGTTCCTTCTGATAGAACTTCTCCCCCACCCGCTCATACCAATCATCAGCCAAGCGATTGATGTTATCTGCATCGAAAACCTTGCGTTCGCGCAGTTCAGCATAGCGCTGACGGATGTCTTTCTGGTAGTAGTAGTGAATCCAATAGAAAGGGCCAGCGGTGAGATTGCTGATGCCGTGTGCAGCAGGTCGCACCACTCCATAGAGGTTGATGCCGAAAGTCTGGTCAAGGTCGTATGGCGTGACCAACCAACGCTGACCATCGTAAGTGAACCACTGCCAGTTCTTCAACGACCCATCGCAGTTCACCTGCAAATAGTAGAGCACATAATAGTCAATCAGGCTGCCCACTTCATAGCGACATTCCACCTCTTTCCGTATCGTCGCCTTGTCCTTGCCTTGATCCTCCATCGCTTCCAGTTCTTTGCAGTAGCGGCTCATCTGGATGACACTATGTTTCACAGCATTGCTTCGCTCCTTAATGGCTCGAATCTCTTCTGTGTCATCCGCTTGGACATATGCAGTACAGGTATCACCCATCAGTTCCTTGGGCTTGTTTCCATTGTAAAGCGTATTTTCGATTGTATAGAGAGGCTGGGGGTTGCGCACTTCAAACTGTCCCCAGCTGATGACACCCTGAAAGAAGTTGGCATCGCTCAAATTGCCGTCTAAATGGATGTGTGTTGCCTCCTCCTTTTCCATGTTCATGTTCTTGCGGCTCTTTTTCAACTGCCAAGCATAGATGCCATAGAAATTACCATTCAGATACACCACACAAGGAAAGGCATCAGGAAAACAACGTGCACGACTTTCGTCTTCATAGCCCACACGCTCCCAAAACGGAGGTCGGTCTTCCACCATCTGCTCATAGACCTCATAACCCACCTCGCCAATACCACGCAGAAAGTCGGTATAGAAAGCCTTGAAGTGGAACGAACTCTGTTTCACCCACTCCCCAATCTTAAAGTCTGCTCCTTCATCCTCGTTCCAAAGGCTGTCGCAGAAATGGCACACAAAATTCCGCTTGGGATACTTCAATGAGTACCCTCCCTGTCCACGCAATGTCACAGGTTTCTTGAAGTATCGCCCTCTCCCATCATACACTTCCATCCATCCCTTCTGTTCTGCTGTCTTCGATGTAGGCATCTTGGTGAAACCTGTCAAGTTCACAAACGCCAGATGTGGCTCTTCCATCTCCACCTTCTTCGCCTCACTCAAATCCGTCACGCCCTCTTTCAATCCTCGATCCAACACCATCTGCTCAAACTCTGTCAAAGTCTGAGTCCACACACAAATGCCCCACATCCAGGCACACAGAAATAGTAGCTTTCTCCTCATGGGTTGGATTTTAGGTGCAAAAATAAGGGAAATATCCTACAATACAAAACAAAAGAACAAAAAAGTTTGCGAGATTCCTTTTTATTCCCTACCTTTGTCAAATCATCAGAAAAAGAGAGATATGGAAGAGGTATGGAATGGCTTTAACCTGATGAATCAGGTGGATACAGAAAATGTGAACATCGTAAGCAGCGTGTTCAAGTTGTTGTTGAGCATGGTTTTAGGTGCGATGGTGGGGTTGGAACGTCGCCACAAGGGTCAGATTGCAGGCATGCGAACGTTTGCGCTGATATGCATGGGTGCCACATTGGCCATGCTGGTGAGCATCTATATCCCAGAGAAGTTGTTGAACTGGACGGCAAATGGTGACGCAGGTCGCATTGCGGCTCAAGTCATCTCTGGTATCGGTTTCTTGGGTGCTGGTGCCATCATCCAAATGAAAGGCTCTGTACGCGGCCTGACTACAGCAGCTGGCATGTGGATGGTCGCCTCGATAGGCTTGGCGGTGGGTGCAGGCATGTATCTGGTGGCTACGGTGGCGAGCGTGCTCATCATCTTGGTGCTGACTCTGCTGGAACTTTTGGAGAAGAAACTCTTCAAAGGAAAGGAACAAAAGATTGTGCGACTCAAAGTGAACTATATCGTAGAGGATGCCACGCTGTTTCGCCAACTCTTTAAAGAATATCATGTCCACATCTCTGACGTGTTCTTCCGCTACGACTACACGTTGGGTACCACCACCATCAATTTCATGGTACGCAGCATTGACAGCACCAACTTCATCCAACTCTTCAGCAAGATACACAGCACAGGTAACGTGCTTTCGCTCACGCTGACGAACGAGGTGAACAACTAAGCCGTTTTTCTTATCGTACATTTTACGATATGAAGCACCGTTTTCTTATCGTAAAAAGTAAGAAAAGTAACTCTTTGATAAAAAGTTTGTAAAAAAATAAAAAAAAGTTCGATTTTCTTTGGTTGATTGAAAAGGAATACATAACTTTGCACCCGAAAATGATAACAATCGCATAACCATCCTGAAATTTCCCCCTCAATGGCAATGACAGTAAATCCATACGTCTCCGTAGATTGTGTGCTCCTCGGATTTGACGGCGAGCAACTCAATGTACTCATTGTACGGCAGACGGGAAAGGATGGGGAAGACGGCAATGGCATCCAAAAATTGCCAGGCAGCCTGATTTACATGGATGAGAACCTGGACGAAGCGGCACAGCGCGTGCTAACTCAAATGACAGGGCTGGTGCAGGTGAACATGATACAATTCAAGGCATTCGGAGGAGCAGACCGACTGAAAAACCCTGCTGATGGGGTGTGGCTGGATCGCTTCCACAACGTGGACAATAACCACATCGAGCGCATCGTCACCATTGCCTACATGTCGCTCTTACGGATTGACCGCAGAATGGAGAAGATGAAAAGTGGCTACGCAGCCCAATGGATTCCGATAGGAGAACTGCCACGATTGGCGTTCGACCACAACGACATCGTACATGAGGCCATAGAATCGGTGAAGCAAAAATCCACACTCGACCCCACCCTTTTGTTCGACCTCCTGCCACGCAAATTCACCGCCACACAACTCCGAGTGCTGATGGAGACCGTGCAAGGCGTGACTATCGACATCAAGAACTTCCATAAGAAATTGGCACAGATGCCTTACGTGGTGCCACTCGAGGAGAAGGAAGACGGCGTGAAACATCGGGCGGCTCGCTACTACAAGTTCAAGCGCATCCGAAAACATCTCTAACATCGACAACAAGTCAACAATAATATTCTATATATTAGTTTAGTAATCATTTATTTTCAAACCATCAAAAATCTTAAAAATTATGGCTAAAGAGTATTTTCCAGAGATTGGTAAAATTAAGTTTGAAGGCAAGGACAGCAAGAATCCAATGGCTTTCCACTACTATGACGCTGAGAAGGTGATCATGGGTAAGCCCATGAAGGACTGGCTGCGTTTCGCTATGGCATGGTGGCACACTCTCTGTGCTGAGGGTGGCGACCAGTTCGGTGGCGGCACTAAGAAGTTCCCATGGAACAACGGCGCTGACGCTGTGGAAATCGCTAAGCAGAAGGCTGACGCAGGTTTCGAAATCATGCAGAAGCTCGGTATTCCTTATTTCTGTTTCCACGATGTTGACCTCGTGTCTGAAGGTGCATCTGTTGAGGAGTATGAGGCTAACCTCAAGGCTATCACAGACTACCTCGCTGAGAAGATGAAGGAAACAGGTATCAAGCTGTTGTGGTCAACTGCCAATGTATTCGGCAACGGCCGTTACATGAACGGTGCTTCTACTAACCCTGACTTCGACGTGGTGGCTCGTGCTATCGTTCAGATCAAGAACGCTATCGACGCTGGTATCAAGCTCGGCGCTGAGAACTATGTATTCTGGGGCGGCCGTGAGGGTTACATGAGCCTGCTAAACACTGACCAGAAGCGTGAGAAGGAGCACATGGCTACTATGCTCACAATGGCTCGCGACTACGCTCGCAGCAAGGGCTTCAAGGGTACATTCCTCATCGAGCCTAAGCCAATGGAGCCTTCTAAGCACCAGTACGACGTAGACACAGAAACAGTTATCGGCTTCCTCAAGGCTCACAACCTCGACAAGGACTTCAAGGTGAACATCGAGGTGAACCACGCTACATTGGCAGGTCACACTTTCGAGCACGAACTTGCTTGCGCTGTTGACGCTGGCATGCTCGGTTCTATCGACGCTAACCGTGGTGACTACCAGAATGGTTGGGATACTGACCAGTTCCCAATTGACAACTATGAGCTGACTCAGGCTTGGATGGAAATCATCCGTGGTGGTGGCCTTGGCACTGGTGGTACGAACTTCGACGCTAAGACTCGTCGTAATTCTACTGACCTCGAGGACATCTTCATCGCTCATATCGCAGGTATGGACGCTATGGCTCGTGCTCTCGAGTGCGCTGCTAAGCTCCTTGAGGAGTCTCCATACAAGAAGATGAAGGCTGAGCGCTACGCTTCTTTCGACAGCGGTATCGGTAAGGACTTCGAGGACGGCAAGCTCACCCTCGAGCAGGTTTACGAGTACGGCAAGAAGGTTGGCGAACCCAAGCAGACTTCTGGCAAGCAGGAGCTCTACGAGGCTATCGTAGCTATGTACGCATAATACACGCAATACTTAATTTTTCATAGGGTGCACCCCTCATTTCTGCTCGTCGGATTTGAGGGGTGTTTTTGTGTTTTCAACTCCCTCCATTTAGGGAGGGCAGGGAGAGGGTCTGACCTGCAAGAAGCAAGAAGGCGGCCTGCAAGAAGCAAGAGGGCCGCCTACAAGAAGCAAGAGAGAACTATGAGGGGGATCCCTCAGATGAGAAGGGATTAGTTCTGACCAAAGCTGACCGTAACACTGGCGGGTTTGTCGGCAGGAACACCGTTAGTCAGACCTGGACGCCAACGAGGCATGCCTGTGACGATGTTGAAAGCAGCGGTGTCGAGAGTGCTGCCTGCTGACTTGGTCACCTCAGCGCCATAGATGTTGCCTTTCTTGTCCACCTTGAAACTAACGACCACCTCACCCTTACCACTCACACCCGAATGGAGCAGTTTCTTTTTCAGATAAGCATCGAGAAACACCTGACCGCCTGGGAATTCTGGGTCAGTATCCTTCTCAACTTTTGCCGCCTGTGCAGCTTGAGCCTTCGCCACGCTGTCAACTTGGGCACTCTGCTGTTGAGCCTCCTTGTTCTTCGAACCGAACGCAGACATCTGAGCCTCCTTCAACGAGGAAGGTACTGTCACACTTTCGTTCTGCGCGTTGGCGGTGAATGCGATGCTCATCATGAGCATCAAAAGTGAATTCTTCATTCTCATATTCTTTTACATTTAGTAGGTTATTTACTTTTTCGGCGGCAAAGTTATGGAAAAAATGTCAATCCCCAAATGGCAAATATCTATTTTTGATAGGAAAAGGGGAACAGGGAATAGGGATTTGGAAGTTTTTTGGTGAAAAATGCTTCCCAAATGACAAAGATTTTCTTAACTTTGCACACTTATTGTGCGCATTTTATCATAAAAAAGAAAACAATATGAGACTTGACGGAAGACGAGAAAGTTCAAATGTAGATGACCGCCGTGGTAAAGGCGGTCTCAAATTGGGCGGCAAAGGCGGTCTTGGCATCGGTGCTGCCATCGTGATTGGTTTGATCACCTACTTCATGACAGGTGACTTGAATCAGGCCTTGCAAGTAGCCAGCGATTCGGGAGATGTGACGAGTGTCATCACAGGACAAGGTGGAGGCGAGGAGTACCAGCCCACAGCCGAAGAACAAGAATTGGCTTCGTTTGCCAAAAAGGTGTTAGCTTCGACCGAAGACGTGTGGACAGCCGAGTTCCAGAAGATGGGCAAGACCTATGAGCCTCCCACATTGGTGCTCTTCAGTGGTTCGGTTCAGTCGGGTTGTGGTGGCGCCAACGCCAGTTCAGGTCCTTTCTATTGCTCTGCCGACCAATGTGTGTACATCGACTTGTCGTTCTTCACCAGCATGAAATCGCAGTTGGGTGCTGATGGCGACTTTGCCTATGCATACGTGATTGCCCATGAGGTAGGTCACCACGTGCAGTATCTGTTGGGCACATTAGGCAAAGCACATGCACAGATGGCCAAACTCTCGCAGAGCGAGGCCAACAAGGTAAGTGTGCAGATTGAATTGCAGGCCGACAATTATGCAGGTGTCTGGGCTTATCATGAGCAGAAGATGTTTGGCTCGCTGGAGGATGGCGATTTGGAAGAGGCATTAGGAACGGCTCAAGTCATCGGTGATGACTATCTCCAAAAGCAAGCACAGGGCTACGTGGTTCCAGAGTCCTTCAATCACGGCACCAGTCAGCAGCGCATGAAGTGGTTCAAGCGTGGTTTCACCTCTGGTGACATCGCACAGGGAAACACCTTCGCTTACAGTTATGAGAACTTATAAATTATCAACTACTTAAACATTCATCATTAAAAACTATGGCAAATTATTCATTAGAAATGAGCAGTGCGGTCAGCACTGGATGGGAATACGCAAAGAAGTATGGTCTTCTGATTGCTGTCATCTATTTTGTGGTCAGCATGTTGACAGGAGGTCTTCAGCACATGTCAGGCGGCTTGAACATGAGTGACTCTCAAGCGCTCGGAGAAGCCATCGGGAAAAGCGATTGGCAAAGTGTGGCAGCAATTTTAGAGACGAGCAACAATAGTTTCGCCTCCCACTTCGGTACTTGCTTCGCCTGCCTCATCAACGTTTTGGTAAGTGTGGGACTTTACAACATGGCACTTGGCCTGATGAATGGTCGCTACTCAGAAGTGACGTTCGACGCCTTCAAGCTGCCTTTGGCTGTGTATGCCAAAATGTTTGTGGTGGACCTGATTGTAAGCATCATCTGTATCGTTTCCGCTTGTTTCTGCATTATCCCTGTGTTCTTCGTGGCTCCACGCCTCATCCTCGCCCCAGTCTATCAGGTGGACAACCCAGAGGCAGGCATCATTGAGTCTATTAGTGCCGCATGGAAAATGACATCTGGCAACACCTTCTCTATGCTCGGCTTGGGTGTTATCATGTTTGGTGTTGCCTGCCTTGGTGTACTTTGCTGCTGCATCGGTGTGTACTTTGCAGAAGCTATCGAGTTGCTTACATTGGTTGCCGCTTACTATCAGTTGAAAGGCAATCTGCAATAATCACTAAAACACCTATCGATTTGACAGTTTCAGAACTTATCAATAAAACCAGCAAGACGGCCTTCTCCTTCGAGGTTTTACCACCAGTGAAGGGGACAGGCACGTCTGCTCTTTTTAGCACCATCGATGCGCTGAAGGAATTTCAGCCCGAATACATCAACATCACGACCCACCGTAGTGAGTATGTGTATGTGGAACAACCTGATGGCACCTACCTCCGTCACTTCATGCGCCGCCGTCCTGGCACCGTAGCTGTAGCGAGTGCCATTATGCAGAAATACGACATCAAAGTCGTTCCCCACGTGGTGGTGAGTGGCATGAGCAAGGAGGATATCGAGTACATGCTGCTCGACCTTCAGTTCCTTGGCATCCGTGACCTTCTCCTCCTGCGTGGCGACAAAGCGAAAGACGAATCCAAGTTCCAGCCCACAAAGGATGGCTACACCCACGCTACCGAACTCATTGAGCAGGTGAACCTATTCAATCAGGGCAAGTTCATCGACGGCACACCCATCAAGAACCCAGGCGCTCCCTTCTCCTATGGTGTGGCAGCCTATCCTGAAAAGCACGAAGAGGCACCAAACTTGGAGTTCGACCTTCAGATATTGAAGAAGAAGCAGGATTTGGGTGCTGACTATGCCGTCACCCAGATCTTCTACGACAACAACAAGTACTTCCACTTTGTGGAGTGTGCACGCCAAGCAGGTATCACGCTCCCCATCATCCCAGGCATCAAGCCGATGGCAAAACTCAGCCAGTTCAACGTCTTGCCCAAAACCTTCCACCTCGACCTGCCCGAATCCCTCTCCAAGGAGATGGAAAAGTGTCGTACGGACGAACAAGTGAAGCAACTCGGCATCGAGTGGGGCATCCTGCAATGCAAGGAACTGATGCAACATGGTGTGCCCAGCATCCACTTCTATAGCATGGGGGCTACCGAGAGCATCCGAGCCATCGCAAAAGAGATTTATTGAAGCTAAAATAATTGGAGAAATTATCATCACTATAGAAATTAGACAACATGACCTTCGACCAGATCATAGGACAGAACCAAGTGAAGCAACACCTGCTCGACGAGTTCCAGCAGGGACGCATTCCTCATGCCCTAATGCTTTATGGCCCTGAAGGGAATGGAGCACTTCCTCTTGCCATTGCCTACGCCCAGCGTCTGTTGGGCAACCACCCAATGGCAGAGAAGTTGCAGCATCCTGACCTCCACTTTGTCTTCCCCATCTATAAGAAGACAAGTGGCAAGGATTCCTATTGTGATGACTTCCTCCGTGAATGGCGTGAGCAACTCAACACACGTCCATATTTCGGTATGTCCGAATGGATGAACATGTCAGGGGCTGAGAACCAGCAACTCATGATTTACGCCAACGAGAGTGACGCCATTCTCCGCAAACTTAGTCTCAAATCCAGCCAAGGTGGCTATAAAGTCATGGTCATCTGGCTGCCTGAGAAGATGAACACGGAATGTGCCAACAAACTTCTCAAACTCTTGGAGGAACCCCCAGCACAAACCGTCTTTCTGTTGGTCAGCGAACAGCCTGACCGTGTGCTGCAAACCATCCGCAGTCGTACCCAAATGCTCGCTGTACCACGTCTCACAGAGGCTGATATCGAGCAGACACTCATTGACAAATATAGTGTCTTGCCTGCCGAAGCACATCGCATAGCTCGTTCTTCAGCAGGCAATATGGCACAAGCCCTGCGCACCATCACTTCGGATGCGGAGAGCGACTACTATTTTGAACTCTTCGTCGAACTCATGCGCCTCTCCTACGTCCGTAAGGTCAAAGAAATGAAGGTCTGGAGCGACCGAGTGGCAGGCATGGGACGTGAACGCATCAAGGCCTTCCTTGAATACTGCCAACGGATGGTGCGTGAAAACTTCATCTACAACTTCCAGCGTCAGTCTGACCTCAACTACATGACGGAACAGGAAGCACAATTTGCCGTCAAGTTCGCCCCTTTCATCAACGAGCGTAACGTCATCGGCATTATGGACGAACTCTCCCTCGCTCAACGGGATATCGGCCAAAACACCAACGCCAAGATCGTCTTTTTCGATTTTGCCCTCAAAATGATTGTACTCATCAAAAATAGATAAATTCCCATGACACGATTCAAATGCGGTAATTGCACGGGTGAGATCAGCGCCCAAGGATGCAGCCGCCATGCAGATAAACTCAACACCTACGACTGGCTCGCCGACCTGCCCGACAATGCGGCAGCGACTGAACTAGTCGAGGTGCAATTCAAGCCCCCTCGCAAGGGTTATTTCCTCAATGTCAACAAACTTCCTCTTGAAAAGGGTGATGTAGTGGCTGTCGAAGCAAGCCCTGGACACGACATTGGAACTGTCACTATGACAGGGCGTCTTGTGCCCTTGCAGTTGCAAAAAGCCAACCTCAAGCCTGGCACAGAACTCAAGAAAATCTATCGCAAGGCTCGTCCTACCGACATGGAGAAATTTGAAGAAGCCAAACAGCGTGAGCACGAGACCATGATTGAGAGTCGCCAGATAGCCCTTCACCTCGGACTGAAAATGAAGATTGGTGATGTCGAATACCAAGGTGACGGCAACAAGGCCATCTTCTACTACATCGCTGACGAGCGTGTCGATTTCCGTCAACTCATCAAGGTGTTAGCAGATCGTTTTCATGTACGTATCGAGATGAAGCAGATTGGTGCACGTCAAGAGGCTGGCCGCATTGGTGGTATTGGTCCCTGCGGACGTGAACTCTGCTGTGCCACGTGGATGACGAG
Source organism: Bacteroidaceae bacterium (assembly GCA_045117095.1). Classification (GTDB taxonomy): domain Bacteria; phylum Bacteroidota; class Bacteroidia; order Bacteroidales; family Bacteroidaceae; genus Minthosoma. Next base: position 14,428 of record JBGUMY010000174.1, read on the forward strand.
CTTTATCAGCGTCAGCACGGCTGCCGCACGATTCCAAGACCTCTCGCTCAATCCTCAGAAACTTGCTGGACAATGCGCCAAACTCAAGTGCTGCATGAACTACGAAGTGGATCAATACATGGAAGCACTCAAGCGACTCCCATCGAGAGAGATTTCCCTCCATACCCAAGATGAGGAATACTTCTTCTTCAAAGCCGACATCCTCGCCCATCGACTCACCTACTCTACTGACAAGAAAATCCTTGTCAATGAGAAGACCATCAGTGCCCGTCGTGCCTTCGAAATCATCCAGATGAACAAAGAAGGACGTAAGCCTGAATCCCTCCTCGACGAGGAAAGAACACCAGAGTCATCCTCTTCTGACCTTCTCCAAGACAACAACCTCAACCGCTTCGACTCCCAAAACGCCAAGCGGAAGAAAAAGAAGAAGAAGAACGCTAACAAGGGAGAAAAACAATGAAAAAAATTATTCTTTCACTTTTACCCATTCTCTTCCTCCCCTCTTGTCAGGATAACCTTTATTACACTTACTACCAAGATTTGCCTCAGTCGGTATGGGACTGTGAGGACACCATCAGTTTCTCCATTCCTCCTACTGAGGAAGATGTTGATGTGGCTGTCACGTTAGGGGTACGTTCTACCCCTACCTACCAATACAGCGATCTCGTTGCCAGGCTCGAAGTCCTCTGCGACAAGAAGCCTCTCTCCTCTACTCCCCTCACCATCAACCTCTACCCACAGAAGCCACGAGAAGAAGGTGCTCGCCTCATCGATGAATCCCACTCCCGCCCCCAGGCTCTCCATCTGCAGGCACGACACCAATACGCCATCCGCATCACCCACTTGATGAGCCTCAACCCCGTCCCTGGGATTTCCTCTGTAGGAATTATTGTGGAAAAATAAAAAAGAAAATAGAGAAAGGCGAAAATAATACCTCGAAGAGATTTTTGTGGGGATTTTGAGGGGCTTATTTGGTGGATATGGAGAATTTATTTATCTTTGCAACCGAAAAGAAATACAAGATGAATGAACTGGTGATTTCGAGCACACAGAACCCTAAGGTGAAAGCAGTGGTGGCTTTGCAGCAGAAGTCGGCCGAGAGAAGGCGGACAGGATTGTTTGTAGTGGAAGGCAGACGAGAGGTGGAGCATTGTGTGGAGGCAGGATGGGAAGTGGAGCAGTTGTTGGTATGTGAGGAAATGACGGGGGGAGGTTGCGACATAGCCGCAACAAACATCATCTGGGTGACAAAGGAAGTGTATGAGAAAATAGCGTATCGAGGTGGAACTGAGGGGATTGTGGCTGTAGTGAAGGAACGGAAGAGAAGACTGGAGAATTTGGAGTTGGGTGAAAAACCGCTGATTGTGGTGGTGGAACGTGTAGAAAAGCCTGGTAATTTAGGAGCGATTTTGCGAAGTGCAGATGCAGCAGGCGTGGATGCGGTACTGGTGTGTGACGCCTTGACGGATTTGTATAATCCCAACTTGATTCGGAGTTCGATAGGAGCCGTATTTACGGTACCTTGTGTGGTGTGTGGAAACGAGGAGTGCATCGATTTTCTGAAAGAAAAAGGTGTGCAGATACTGACGGCTCAGTTGCAGGATTCGGAGGAGTATTATGATGTGGATATGAGCAGAGGAACAGCCATTGTGATGGGAACAGAAGCCACTGGATTGACGGAGGTGTGGAGACAAGCCGCTGATGCGCATATTCGGATTCCGATGCTGGGACAGTTGGATTCTCTGAACGTAAGTGTGAGTACGGCTGTGCTGCTGTATGAAGCGGTGAGACAAAGAAGAGGGATGAGGTGAGTAAAGTC
>JBGUMY010000175.1:0-4410 GCA_045117095.1 Bacteroidaceae bacterium
CCGTGGATGGCAAGGAGAAGACCATGCAGACCTTGAAGCCCATCGCCACGGCTGTGGCTGAGTGGAAGGCTGAGCACGCTGAGGACAGCGGCAGCGAGGGTGGTGGCGACGAAGGTGGCGACACACCTCCAAGCGGTGGCGGCGGATTCGGGGGGTAACAGACCCTCTCCCCTGACCCCTCCCCCATAATGGGGAGGGGAGGGGCTGACGCGATGCTCCTTGCTTCTTGCTCCTTCCCCCTCCGAGAGGGGGGAGGGGCTTCGCCTTTACTCCATCATCTTCAACAGTTGCGTGAGTTCGTCGAGATTGCGGGCATCGACATTCAGGTCGAGGAGGTCGCCATCACGGTTGAAGAGTTTGTAGGTGGGGAACGAGTGGATGTCGAGGTGGCGCTCGATGGCTGCCTGCTGTTCCTGTGGCAGATTGTAGTGCGCCACGTTGTCGCCACTCACGTTATATTCCTTGATGACATTCTCCCACGAGTCTTGAGGGCTGTTGTTGGCCAGATAGAGGAACTCGATGTCGAAGTCTTTCAATCGCGCATATTCTTCTGTGGAATGGCTGAGGGCTTCCTTGCAAGGTCCGCACCAAGTGCCCCAGATGTCGAGGAGCACGAACTTGCCTTTGTAGGGTTCGAGGATTTTCTTCAGCAGAGCCTCACCTTCAGAAAGGTCTTTGAGGTTGTCGGATGACTTGAGCACCAGCTTGTCGAACTCACGGTTCTCGATGGCGAGATAGTGTTGGTTCTGCTTCTCCACAATCGCTGCACACAGGGGATTGCTCATCAAGGCCTTGAGGGTGTCCACCACCTCTGGGAGCAGGGAACTGCGTCTGTGCTCGATTTCGCCATTGACCATCCGTGTGAGCGCAAGATCCCTGATGGAAGGAGCGGCTTGGAGGGAATCGAGCGTCTGAAGCAGGGATTTCATCCGCATGATGAGCAGTTTCCCATTGATGAACTTACTACCTTTCTCACCATTGAGAATCTTCTCCGCAGCCTTGATCAGGTCAGCGTTATCCGCATTCAGTTTCTCAGCGACTTGCTGCTTCTCTTCGATGGTGGATGCCGCATTGACAAGAGCTTGGGCTTCGGTGATCCAATCTTTCCAACGGTAGAGCTGTGTCCGTTCCTCCTCATTGGAAGCGAGTTCGTCGAGGTAATCCAGCGGACTAATACTGATCGTCCCATTGTCCCGTACCGCATCGTCCAGATAGTCGTTCAAGAAACCGCTCATGTCACGATGGAGCGTGTAAGGCTCTGGCAGCTTTGTCCAGAAGGTGTCGTAGGCATAGTTGCGGGCATTGTCAGGGAACTGAAATTGAGGAGCCCTGAAACGTGCCTGGCCGAAGTCGTTTGCCTGCTGAGCGAGCGTGTTGCCCTTTCGATAGAGGTTGAAGCGTGTGGAGAGCGTGGGGTTTGCCTGACAGAGTTCGTCAATAGATGCAAACCGTGCCTTGAGGAGGCTGTCCACCGAGGTGATGTACTGGTCGAAGAGTTCTGGGGTGCCTTCGCCTGCCCCTTCCCGACCTTGATCGAGGCGGATGGACATCCAATCGAGCGGATACTTGAAGAGTTCATTCTGCAAACGGGCATCCTCACCCATGAAGTAGCGGCGTCCCTCCTTGAAGTCGTAGAGCAGGAAGTAGGTCTTGCCTGGCTCCAGCATTGTACGGATGAAGCAACGTTCCCAGTCGCAGAAAAACTCCATGCTGTTGAGCACGGGAATCTTCACCATGAAATGCCCCTGCTCATCCAAGTCGGCATAGGCCGATTCCTGATCATCAGTAAAGAAGTTGGTGTAGCCGAACTCGAAGGTCTTTCTGTTCTTGTAATGTTCAGGCATATCCTTAATCCAACCCACCACGGTGATGGTATCCATCTTGTAACCAGTGTTGACGAAGTCTGTGCGTGTGTCCTTGGTGGGATAGGCAGGCATGAAACGGTCAGTAATCATGGAACAGGTGATCTTCTGCTGCCCAATCTGCATGGTGCGCTTGCCTTGCTTGTTCTTGCCCACCACGACCTTCACTTCGTCCTTGCCATTGCTGAGCACCATCTCAGCCTCGCCAGTCTTGGGATTCACGTCACATTGCTTGTAGTTCCAGAACTGACATTGGTAGATGGCACCCTCTTCGCAGAAGGCAATCTCCCAATCGCCCGTTTCGTCATTGCGCCAATAGGAGGGAAGGAGCTGCTTCCAGCGTTCCTCCACAGGTTTGATGCCCTTGATTTGGAAAGCGCCTTGTCCATCGCCCTCGATGAAGTCGAACGACTTGGTGTCCTGCGGCAGTGGGGGAAAATGGAACGCCATCTCCCGTTTGCCATCCTTTCCTGTGTTCACTTGCTGGTCGAGTTCGATGCCATCGGACGAAACGATGGTGTAACGCTTGTCGCCCACCTTCAGGTAGGTGTCACTCGCAAATCGGAACCAGTAGTCAGGATAGTCCGAACGCTCCGAAGCGGTGATATACACAACGGTCTCCGTATCCTTCAGTTCCACCTTGGTCACATCCAAGGCCAGATAGAAGAAGCCGTCACCATAGCTGGTGCTATACTCGGTTGTGGGAGCTTCCCACACCACTGTTTTCTCTTTTCCCATTGCTGGCTGCATCGACAGCGTCATCGCAGCAACGAGGAGGGTCAAAATAGTTTTCTTGTTCATATTGAAAAATAGTTGTGGTTTGTATCTACTTTATATTTTTATATCTATGCGTACAACTCCTGCAAGACCTCTAAGGACTTCAATTCAGGGAAATTGGGCACATGGAGACGGTAATACTCGTTGAGGACATGCAGGATGCGCAACCGCTGCTGACGCGAAAGACGGAAGAGGTGCATGGTGGGGTAATCCATTCGGAAAAGCAATGGGAGCACCTCTGCCTCAGCAGATCGGAGGAAATGGGCGTGGGGAGGTTGGTGGTCGCAGTAGCAACCAGCCATGAGGTCGAAGTAGAGTTGAGAGTTGGGGGTTGAGGGTTGAGGGTGGAGAGTGGAGAGTTGAGAGTTGGGGCTCAGGTCAAGGTTGGGATAGATGCCGATGAAGCGGCTCAGGTGCATGAGGAAGGCGAGGTGGAAATTCGCTATCGAAGCAGGCGACTCCACCATATCAAGCCACTGGAGGGAAGACTCCACATATTTATATAATAGGGGGTTGTCCTTCTCCTCTCGCAGCGCAGCACTAAGGAACTCGGAGAGGAAGAGAGCTAAAGTGGATTTGACAGGAGAGAAAGGCAGGTCGGTATAATTATAATAAGCACGCACGTCGGTAGGGTGAGGAAGTTTACCAGCATTAGGCTTCAGTTCTGTATTGAACTCCACCATCGACAAGGGTTGCCAGAACGACACGTTCCTGACTGTGCGTTTGGCACGCGACGTGGAAGTCATGAACGACATCCGTCCACGACACTCTGTGAAGAGATCTACAATCAGGGATGTATCACCATACTTCACCGTTCTCAATACGATGCCACGAAGTGTTTCCTGCATCAGCCAATCTTTAGTTTCATTTTCCCACAACGGCGATACACTTCAAGGGGAAGCATATCGCCGCTGTGATTATTGGATGTATGTCGTTTTGGCTATCAGTCAATCTCCTCGTCAGCCTCATAACCACCCATCTCACGGATAGCATTCTTCAGCATCGTGTACTGCTGGAAGAGGTGGTTGACTGGCTCCTCACCCTGCGTGTAGTCGTGCATAGGAGCCTTGAGGAAGAAGGAGAGGAAGCGCTGAATACCACTCTTACCTGCACGTGCGGCAAGGTCGCTGAGCAGACAGAGGTCGAGCAACAATGGAGCAGCAAGGATAGAGTCACGGCAGAGGAAGTTAATCTTGATCTGCATGGGATAGTTCATCCAGCCAAAGATGTCAATATTGTCCCAACCCTCCTTGTTGTCGTTGCGTGGAGGATAGTAGTTGATGCGCACCTTGTGGTAATACTGGTCATCAGCATCGTTGCCATGTCCATAGAGATCTGGCTGAGCCTCAGGCTTGAGGATGGTTTCAAGGGTGGAGAGTTTAGAAACTTCCTTGGTACGGAAGTTGGCAGGCTCGTCGAGCACCAAACCATCGCGATTGCCCAAAATATTAGTAGAGAACCAGCCATTCAGCCCCAGACAGCGTGTGCCGATGATAGGAGCAAAACCTGACTTCACAAGGGTCTGACCTGTCTTGAAGTCCTTACCAGCGATAGGAAGACCCAGTTTCTCAGACATCTCCCACATGGCTGGAATATCGACCGTGGTGTTAGGAGCGCCCATGATGAATGGAGCACCTTCTGAAAGTGCTGCGTAAGCATAGCACATGGATGGAGCGATATTCGTCGTGTCGTTGGCTTTCATGGCAGCCTCGAGGTGAGCCAGCGTGTCATGCACAGCCATATTAGGCTCAACATAAATCTCAGTGGAAGC
>JBGUMY010000176.1:0-7372 GCA_045117095.1 Bacteroidaceae bacterium
TCAACGCCGCCAACACCCTATCCAAACTCATCGTGTCCGCTGGCCATATCGACTGCAATGCTGGTAATCCAGCCAAGACCGTCGAACTACAAAATGGACAAATCTGGGACAACGCACAAGCGACGGGCTTTGCCATCGTGGTACCGAAGGGTAAATCGGGTACCATTAACTTGACCAACACTTACTACACCGCTTACGCCAACAAGGTGACAGGTGAAGGAACATTGACCATCGTGCCACGCAACACGGTGAGTCGTGTCCGCATCACGGGCGACTGGAGCCAATTCGAAGGCACCATCAAGCATACAAATACCAACATCTGGTTGCCACTCGACAACTCTTTGGGTATTCCTAAGGGTACGTTGGACATTGCAGAAGGCTGTGGCGTGACAAATGTTTGCAAGAGTTTCAAGATTGGTAAACTCACTGGTAAGGGAAGCCTCAACCACCCTGTGGCAAACTTCCAAAACCAAAATAAAGTGAGCGGCAGCAACACTTGGCAAGTGGGTAACAGCGATGAGAGGTTGGGCAACTTCACTTTCGACGGTACTATCAACGATGATGGCGGCTCCAACAAATCGAATTTCGAGAAAATCGGAACTTGTAAAATGACCGTGTCGGGCGTATGGACGAACTCTGGTACCGTGAAGGTAACAGCAGGCGAACTCTGCATCAAGTCTGGAGCCAATTTGGGAACTGGTGCATTGACCGTAGCAGCAGGAGCAACCCTCTCTGGTGTCACGAAGACCAAGGTGCCACTCACCAACAGTTCTTTCACCATCAACGGCACACTCCAGTCAGGTTCCAGCATCAATGCCATCATCAACGGCATTGAATTCAACGGAAAGAATGTGACTTGTGGTGCACAATCCACACTGATTTTCGGTTTGGGCAGCATATCGTCTACCAACATCAACAACATCGGTACACTGAAAATCAGTGATGGCGCCACCATCGCTGTCAACATGAGTGAGACCAATATGCAGACACTCAGCACAGAAGAGGGAGGCACTAACGAATACACCCTGTGGACGAACGTGAAAACTTCCGACATCGGTGAATTGAAATTCGATTTGCCAGAACTTCCTTACAGCGATTGGGACACCAGCCGAATCAAGGAAGGCATCCTCATCGCTCGCTTCAATAAGACCAAATACGACAATTACCTCACAGGCATTGAGACCATCGCTGCCAGCGAGATAGTTGATGTGGAAATCATTACCGCCAATGGTGTTATGGTTGATACCTTCACCTGTCCAATGGGTAGCGTACGATCAACCTTCGCCCAGAAGGCACTCAACAAAGGCCTCTACCTGCTCCGAATCAAGAACGAGACAAGCAAGAGGGGCACAATAAAGGTAATGAAGTGAGGTAAATAAGCCAAAACGACATCGTTTTTGTTAAAAAAACATCTTATTTCTAAAAAAAAGGATGAAACATTGTGTGTGTTCCATCCTTTTTTCGTTTCTTTGCACACTAAAAGTGCTTTTCAGCAACGAAAACTTTTATACTAACATATTTTATTAACGTTTAACTAATCTAACTTTTTTTATGAAGAAAATCTTTACGCTGGCGCTTTCAGCCCTATTGCTGGGAGCAAGTAGTGTCTTCGCACAGGAAGAGGATGTGACCAGTTACATTGTCAATCCAGGTTTTGACGAAGACTTGACTTGGCAGACCGACGGTTCTTCCAAGGAGATTGTTAACAAAGACAAAGAATTGTCCAACAGAAGTTATGGCTATCTGTCAGAAGACAGTACAGTCTATGCATTCGGTCGTGGCACCCGTCCCGATGAGCGCACTCCTGCCTGGAACGGTTTCTTCGGACAGATTAATGGATGGACAGCAGGTGACAAAGCCTACACGGGCAAGTCATACTATCCATTCGGAAGTGATTCTCCTGAATGGGTGTACTTCGGCTCTATGCCTTATAGCTTGGGTTCTGAAGCAATACCAAAGGCAGATGATGGACAAGATTTTTTTGCTGTGCCAGCAAAGCCTGAGATTGCCAGTGGCGACGACAACATTGGTTTCCTTTATCTGAGTGCAGGATGGGGAGGTGCTGCCACCTACAAGCAGGTGGTGAAGTTGCCTTGCGCACAGTACCGTCTGGAGTACTGGGCTATCAACCTGAACCCCTCTGCCACCAGTGGTGAGAACCTTTCACGAGTAGTATGTCGTAAGGATGAGTTCAAAGACGAGACAGGTTTCAACGACACAGAGTGGACCCTGCACACCATCGAGTTCACCCCAACAGCAGAATTCACGATTGAGTTTGGTTTCAAGGCTGAAGGTGGTTCTAAGTCCAATCCATTCCTTTGCATCGATGCCATCAAGCTCTATAAGATTGGTGAGGCTGATGCTGAACAACTCCTGATGTCCGATATCAATGACATGGTGGATGAAATTCTGGAGATGGTGCAGATGGCACCTTACGACCAATATGAAGGTCTGATTGAAGAAGCTTCTGACACAGCCGAAGAATTCCGCAGCGCACACGGCCAGGAGGCAATGGAAGAGGCTTTGAGAGGCTTGAAGGCTTATAAGGAACACCTCGAGGCTTTGGCTGCAGACATCGAAGAATTTGAAAGCGTGTATGCCACAGCTATCTCATTGCAGGAGTCTGATGTACATTATCCTGCTTTCGGCGAATTCAATCGGGCTGTGACCAGGATTTCGGCCGAGGTGGCAGAAGCTGGCTCAGAAAGCTTTGCAAAACTCTCAGCCGAGCTGACACAGGCTATCAACGAATACAGAATGTCTCAAGTGGCAACAGCTGACAATCCTGCTGATTACACGTTCTTGATCGCAAGTCCTTACTTCACAAAGGTTGCAGCCAATCCAATCATTGACTTCAATGAAGATGGCAGCATCGCTGCTGTATCTTATCCTAACGAAAGTGAATACACCGCTGGTTCTGCACCTGAAGATGGCAACAGCGAAGGTTGGGTGAAGGCTGGCACAAGTGATGGCGACCAGAGACTGAACTACGTGCAGGGTCGTGTATGCTGGAACGCATGGCGTACCAATGCACAGGATGTGGCTGTAGCAACGACACTGGCTGACGTTCCTAACGGTTACTACACTGTCAGTGCTGAAATGATTACGCAGGCCGACTACGTAAGCAACCAGCACGTATATGCTTCCAGCAATCTGCAGGATGCAGTGTCACCAAACCTCTCCGCAGGAAACTGGAATGATGACAACACGGGCGAATGGGAATACCTGACTACTGAGAAGGTACTCGTGAACGATGGCAAACTGACTGTCGGTGCATTGGGTTCAGCGATAGATGGCAGCACGAACCAAACTGGTTGGTTCTGTGTGACCAACTTCCGTCTGATGTACTACGGCCCAGCTACGGCTGAAGAAATTGCCGCTGCTGAGCAGGCACGTTATGCTGATGCCAAGAATCAAATCAACACCATCCATCTCGCAGGCGACAAGGCTGCTTTGCTGGATTCCATCGCTGACGCTGAGGCTGCCAAGGATCTCGATAAAGTGAACAGAGCCCTCGACATTGCCAAGGCTTCTGAAGACAAGTACAATGGTGTGATTTCTGGTTCATATAAGGACTTGCAGGACAATATCGCTGACGGATATTCTGCTGATGCCATCGCTTTGGCTCAAGTTCCAGTGAAGGAAATGACTGACTATCTGGCTTCGGCCACTGCCACATACGAAGCTATTGATGCAAAGACTGCTATCCTCCGTTACTATCGTGACACCCTCATCCCTGCCCTGCAGAACGCAGAATCTGTAAAGGAGGACATCAAGGCAACTAATGGTAAGGCTGTTATTGAAAGCACCATCGCATCGGTGAAGGCTAATCTGGCTCAGTATACAGACAACACTGAATATCTGGATGAGCAGGTGGCAGCACTCAACGCAGCTATCTCTGTGGCACAGGCTGCCGATGTTGAAATCGTGGATGGCGCAGACATCACTGTCTTCATCATCAACCCGACTTGCAACAACTCTGACAAGAAAGTTTCTCCATCAGGTTGGACAGGTGAGATGAGCGACTCAGGCAATGGTCAGTACACAAACAATGGCCAGCAGTACAATGGTGGCGATGCTCACTACATGGATGCATGGAACAGTACAGCCGCTATGCTGAAATACAAGGAGTATCAGGTGCTCGATGTGCCTAATGGCACTTACACTCTGAGCGCTCTGATGCGTACCACTGGCGAGGGCTTCTATCTCTATGCTATCGCTGACGAAGGTACTCCAGTACTGGCTGAAGCTGTGGCTACTGCCACTCCAAAGGGGTACATCTACGGTGCTGAAGAAGACGAGGTGAAGACCGACACTTACGGTGCACTCTGGTGTGCAGCAGCTGATCTGGTAATGCGGAAGTTCGGTATCACTGGTCCTACAGAATCTTCGACCATCTACGACCTCGCTGTAGAGGCTAATGACGGTTCTGAGGAATGCCCAGAAGGCTTCGATGAAGACACTTGGGCTACATTTGCAGCCAACAGTGGTACAGGTCGTGGTTGGTTCAAGAACTCACTCACAGTGGAGGTAAAGAACCACAAACTCGAAATTGGTGTGGCTACAGGTGACGCTTTCGAAGGCGCTAACACATTCGCTGGCACATGGCTTTCTGCCGACAACTTCACCCTGACACTGAACACTGCAGGCAACAACACAGGTTGGGATGTCACAACTGGCATTGCCGACATCAAGACTGTTCCTGCCAAGTCAGGCATCTTCAACCTCAATGGTCAGGCTGTTGACGCAAGTTACAAGGGCATCGCTATCAAGAATGGCAAAAAAGTGCTTATGAAATAAGCCACACACGACCCTAATCGGGTAAAATCAAAAATAATTGGCGCAAGGCTTTTTGCTTTGCGCCTTTTTTATTAACTTTGCAACCAGTCCACGTTCTGGACATTTCTCTAAACCCTAAACTCTAAACTTTATACTCAGAACTTAAAAGATACATGAAGACTGACATTGAAATTGCACGCGAGTGTCAACTCGCCCCTATCGAAGACATAGCACAACAGATTAACGTGCCTGTTGACGAACTCGAGCTTTATGGCAAGAATATCGCCAAAGTACCAAACCACCTCATTGATGAAGAGAAAGCCAAGCAAAGCAACCTTATCCTCGTCACGGCTATCACCCCCACCAAGGCAGGTATTGGCAAGACAACTGTCAGCATAGGTTTGGCACTCGGACTTTGCAAACTCGGCAAGAGGGCTGTGTGTGCCCTTCGTGAGCCCTCATTAGGTCCTTGCTTTGGTGTGAAAGGAGGCGCTGCCGGAGGTGGCTATGCTCAGGTGTTGCCAATGGAGAAGATCAACCTCCACTTCACAGGCGACTTCCATGCTGTCACCTCTGCCAACAACATGATTGCAGCCTTGCTTGACAACTACATCTACATGCACCGTGAGGAAGGCTTTGCCCTCAAGGAGGTGCTTTGGAAGCGTGTGCTCGATGTCAACGACCGCAACCTCCGATTTGTGGTGACGGGCCTAGGTGCCAAGTCCGACGGTATCATTGCGGAGACAGGCTTCGACATCACCCCTGCCTCTGAAATCATGGCGATTCTCTGCCTTGCTACTGACATCGATGACTTGCGCCGACGCATTGGCAACATCATCCTGGGCATCAAGATGGACGATACCCCCTTCCGTGTGAAAGATATGGGTGTGGATGGTGCCATCACCGTGCTCCTGCTCGATGCTATCAAACCCAATCTTGTGCAGACGACAGAACAAACCCCTGCTTTTGTGCATGGAGGTCCCTTCGCCAACATCGCCCATGGCTGCAACACCGTCATCGCCACACGCATGGCCATGACTTTCAGCGATTACGTGGTAACAGAGGCTGGATTCGGTGCAGATCTCGGTGCAGAGAAGTTCTTCAACATCAAGTGCCGCAAGAGCGGTTTGCAGCCCAAACTCACCGTCATCGTGGCAACCACACAGGGACTCAAGATGCATGGTGGTGTGCCTGTCGATAAAATCAAGGAACCAGACATGGAAGGACTCGTAAAAGGATGCGAGAACCTCGACCGCCACATCCGTAACATGCAAAGTTTCGGACAGAGCGTGGTTGTCGCTTTCAACCGTTATGCGACCGATACAGACGAAGAATTGGCACTCGTTCGCAAGCATTGTGAAAACATAGGGGTGGGTTTTGCAATCAACAACGCCTTCCTCGAGGGTGGCAAAGGAGCCACAGAACTTGCTCAGGTGGTCATCGACACTATCGAGCAGAAGCCTTCCCAACCCCTCACTTTCACTTACGAAGACACTGATGACATCAAAACCAAGATTGAGAAAGTGGCAAAGAAAATCTATGGAGCAGCCACCGTCACATATACTAAGGCCGCAGAAAAGCAACTCCTTCGTATCCAAAAGATTGGCTTGGAGCACTACCCTATCTGCATCGCCAAGACCCAGTACTCCTTCTCTGCAGACAAAGATCTTTATGGATGCCCCAAAGACTTCAACATCAACATTCGCGAACTTGTCATCAACTCAGGTTCTGAAATGATTGTAGCCATCGCTGGTGATATCATGCGTATGCCAGGCCTCTCCAAGTCGCCCCAAGCAGAACGCATCGACATCGTCAACGGTCTTATAGAAGGGTTGTCATAACAAATGGTAAGGACGTTAAATCCTCAACAAACACATCAATATGAAGAAAACTATCTTGACAGCAGTGTCGATGTTGACACTGTGCACAAACACAATGACTGCGCAGGTGAAGTTACAACCCAATCAGATTGACCAAGTCCTGAAGGCGATGACCCTTGAAGAGAAGGCCATGCTGGTGGTAGGTGGTAACCGGCGCATTGAGAATCAAGAGAACAATGGTATGGTGGGCAGTCATTCCCATCAGGTACCTGGTGCAGCGGGCATGACCCAAGCCATCGAACGTTTGGGCATCCCTGCTACCGTGTTGACAGACGGTCCTGCAGGTGTGAGAATCTCACCCACACGGGCCAACGACACACAGACCTACTACTGCACAGGCTTCCCTGTAGGAACAGCTTTGGCCTGCACATGGAACACCCAGCTGGTGGAAGAAGTGGGCAAGTGCATCGGCAATGAGGTGCTGGAGTACGGATGTGACGTGCTCCTTGCTCCAGGCATGAACATACATCGTTCCCCCTTGTGTGGACGTAACTTTGAATATTATTCAGAAGACCCCTTCGTGACAGGCAAGATTGCCGCTGCTTACGTGCGTGGTGTCCAGAGTCAAGGAGTCGGCACATCGGTGAAGCACTTTGCCGCCAATTCGCAAGAAACAAACCGAATGGGGGTCGATGAAGTGATGTCACAGCGTGTGCTGAGAGAAATCTATTTGAAAGGGTTTGAAATTGCCGTGAGAGAGGCAAAACCTTGGA
>JBGUMY010000177.1:0-2094 GCA_045117095.1 Bacteroidaceae bacterium
GGTGGAGCATAGCCTGTTGGAGAAGCAGTTTTGGGGACAATTCCCTGTGGGACGGGCGGTGGCAATGTTTCATCACGAAGGTGAGCAGACTCGACGCATCCTCTACAATATCAAATATTGGCGCCATCCTGAATTGGCTACCTATCTGGCTACCATCTATGCTGAGGAATTGCAAAAGAACCCATTCTTCGAAGGGGTGGATGCCATCATCCCCTTACCGCTGCATTGGCGCAGACAGATGAAACGCCACTACAACCAGAGCCACTACATTGCCCAAGGAATCTGTAAGGTGACAGGACTTCCCATCTATAAGAATGTGGTGCGGAGAATTACTGACAACCTTTCGCAAACCCACATGAATGCCCACCAACGGCTGGAGAATGTGAAGGGAATCTTCTTACTGAAACATCCTGAAGCCATTGCTGGTAAGCATCTGTTGCTTGTCGATGATGTGACCACCACAGGGGCTACCCTCATATCGTGTGCGAAGGAATTGGCCAAAGCCCCTGGAGTGACCATCTCCATCCTCACCTTGGCTGTGGCTGGACGAACACCTGTCCCTGCCTCTCAGGATGACTATATTGATCCCTCTGCCTTTGGAATCCCTTTGCTCAACTGACGGATAGGCATCTTCAGACACTACTTCCCTACCAGATACGTATGGAAGGAGTGAGGTTGTGCTTGTATGTTGAGGTGTTTGTTGCCTATCTTCACGCTGAGTTGAACTTCCGTATCGGTAAAGTTTCCTGCTGTGATGATGAAGCGTTGACCCTGACGGAAGACAACGAGTGGGGTTTGGCGGTAGTCACGTCCAGCATAGGCTATCATCTCTGTGCCAGGCGTGATGAAATGGCTGAAATGCTTGTAGGCGTAGTACTCAGCCGTGTAGCGTGGATGACGTGTCTGGGTATCCACCTGAATGATAGCGTTCTGCGTCCATCCCCACGTGGATTGACCCTTGTCAGCCAAAATGAAGTTCCAGTTGTAGTACTCATCACAACCATTGCCAAGGTTGTCGGAGAGCAGGAAGAAGGTGTGTTCACCTGCCGCCCAATCCATCGAACCATTGCCACATTCACTCTCACTGACCATGAAACGGAGGTTGGGATAGCGTTGACGCAGCTGGGGCAAGTTCTCTCGACACTCCCATTGGGTGCCAATGCCTTTCACGTTGGCTTGGAGCGTGGGATCATTAAGGATTTTCTCCACATAGTCAAGGCGGTTGGTATTAAAGGTGCCAATCCAAAGTTCCACCTCTGGATGGCTCTTGGCAAGCGTCGGAGCCAGATACTCGTTGTTGAAGCGCAACGTACCTTCAGCAGTCCAGGCACAGCCAGGATAAGGCGTATAGGAATAGGCTTCGTTCTGATACATGACCTTGGTGATGGGAAGTCCCTGTTCGGCATAGAGGTCGATGAATCGGCAGAACATATTGGCATAACTCTGCAAGTAACGAGGTTCTTGGATGAAGTAATCCTGTGCAGCCAAACGACGAGGGAAAACACCATTCCTATCACCCAAGAGTTTCATCTCATCGGCATCGTATTGGGTCTCTTGCTCCATGTAGAGCAAATAGTCCTTCTCCTTGGGTTGGGTGTTGTAGGGGCTGCTGAGCACACAATAGTCCTGATTGATTTTCATCCATGCTGGAGGACTCCAAGGACTCATGAACAGCTGCAGTTGAGGACAGTATTTCTGTGCGGCTCGTGCCAGAGGGATGATGTTGCGCTTGTCACGTTCAATATTGAAATAGTGGAGGCCGAGGTCTCCCACCACATCATCGCAACTGTACCAACTGCGGGCATAATCATTGGCATTCATCGACACACGTCCATGGGTGAACTTTAGGTCGCCTGTGGGTGAGAAAAGATTGCGCATCACCTCATCTTGCTCATCCCGTGAGAGCAGATTGAAGGCATCCCAATCCAGTTCGTTGAAGGTGGTGCCCCAAGCACGGAACACAACGCCTTTCTCAGTACCGTTCACCGTCGCCACAACCTTTCCTTCGGCCTTGTCAGCGAGTTTGGTTTTCGACTCCACCCATGGCTTCTGGTCGGTGGTGGTGTAATGCGTGATGGATTGGGCACTCATGGT
>JBGUMY010000178.1:0-2639 GCA_045117095.1 Bacteroidaceae bacterium
AAACGGTGCAGAGGCTTACCTCGATGAAGCAGGCAATGTCATCATGAAGAAAGGTGCTACCCCTGGCTATGAAGACCGTGCCACAACTGTGCTGCAGGCACACATGGACATGGTACCTCAGAAAACAAAAGACAGCAATCACAACTTCGAGACAGACCCTCTGGATGTCTATATCGATGGTGAATGGGTGACAGCTCGCAACACGACCCTTGGCTCTGACGATGGTATGGGTGTGGCTGCTGCAATGGCTATCATCGAGGATGACACGGTGGAACATGGCCCATTGGAAGTGCTGATCACACGCGATGAAGAGACTGGTATGGATGGCGCTTTCAATCTGAAGGCAGGTGAACTGGAAGGCAAATATCTGCTCAACATGGACTCTGAGACGGAAGGTGAAATCACCATCGGCTGCGCAGGTGGCATGGACATCCTCTGCCAAATGGAATATCAGGAAATCAATGTGGAACCCGAGAACATGCTCAGTTATACCATCACCATCAAGGGCTTGTTAGGTGGACACTCAGGCATCGAAATCCACAAGGGTCGTGCCAATGCCAACAAACTCATGGCACGCATCCTCTTCGCTACCGTCAACACCGAAATGGCTTGGCTCGTCAACTGGCATGGAGGCAATATGCGAAATGCTGTGCCTCGTGAATGTGAAGCCACCGTGCTGGTGCCCAAGGCACAAGAGAGCGAGTTCCTGGCCATGGTGGAGCGTTGCAAGAAGACCTTCATCGAGGAGTACAAGGACATTGAGACCAACGGCATCCAACTGACCGCCACTCCTAAAGCAGACATCCCAACCAAGGCTGTACCCGAGGACATCCAAGAGAATCTCATCAATGCCATCCTGACTGCCCATGACGGTGTGTTGCGTTACACCCCATCCATGCCCGACCTTGTGGAAACCTCATGCAACCTCGCCATCATCAACATTGCAGACGGAAAGGCTGAAATCATCACGTTGGCACGATCTTCACAGGACAGCATGAAGCAGTATCTGTGTAACCAATACATCGCTTGCTTCTCGATGGCAGGCATGGAGGTGAAACTCGAAGGTGGCTACAGCGGTTGGCAACCCAATCCCAAGAGTCCATTGGTAGCCATGATGTCTGATATTTATGAAAAGATGTATGGTTCCAAACCTACCGTGTGCGCCTGCCACGCAGGATTGGAGTGCGGCATCATCGGTGTGAACTATCCTGAGATGGATATGGCCAGTTATGGTCCTACTCTCGTCAGTCCTCACACGCCCAACGAGGCTTGCCTCATTCCTACGGTAGAGAAGTTCTACAACTTCACGCTCGAAATATTGAAGAACATTCCTAAAAAATAAGCGCTTATGGCACTCAACCGAAATAAGGACTTGAAAATGTTTTACAGCATCAGCGAGGTGGCTCAAATGCTGAATGTATCGGAAACCCTTCTCCGCTTTTGGGAGAAGGAGTTTCCCAGCATTCATCCCCAGAAAGCAGGACGCGGCATCCGTCAGTACACAAAGGCTGACATTGAGCAGGTGCGTCTGGTCTATCATCTGGTGAAAGAACGGGGCATGACCTTGCAAGGTGCTCGCGACATGATCAGGCGAGACAAAGGTGGCGCAGTCAACCGCAACATTGAAGTGATTGACCGCCTCAAAGCCATCCGCACAGAGTTGCAAAGCATCGGAAAGGATTTGGGTGGATTGGTTTAGTCTAACCCAAATCCCTCCAACTCTCAACTGTCAACTCTTAACTCTTAATTGACTTCGTCGAGCTAAAGGTTCTTAATTAAAGAAGAATTTACACTATTCCCTCTTCCGTCACCTGTGCCCTCACACGACTCAAGGTTTCAGGGGTCATTTGGAGGAAGGAAGCAACGTTGTGCAATGGAGCACGACGGATGATTTCTGGATTCTCACGCATGGTGCGGATGTAACGCTCTTTGGCTGTCTCAAAACGCAGCACATCGGCTTTCTGCTGAGAGATGATAAGGGAACGTTCGTAAAACTTAAAGATGAGTTTGCAGATTTCGAACGAATGACGGGCAATGGCTTCCAGCTCGTCATAAGGAATGCCATACACCACCCCTGGTTCAATCATCGATGCCACAATCTTGGAGGGTTCTCTTCGGAAGAAACTCTCAATACAGATGACCATGTCGCCTTCGTGGCTGATGTGCTCAGTTACTGTGACATTATTCTTTGAATAGTATTGCAGCACCATGCCTCTATCCACATAATACATGTGGTTGCAGACTTGCCCTACGTCCACCAGTTTATGACCCCTCAGCACCTTAAATGGCACGAGGATTTCGGAAAAGGCATGCATGGCCTCCACACTCAGCGTGACACCATAACTGCGGCAAATATCTCTGGCAATATCTCGTCTCTTATCGTTCAGGTTCATAACTCCTCCTATTTAGTAATTGACTTCGTCGAGCTAAAGGTTCTTAATTCTTAACTCTTAATTCTTAACTCCATAGTTTCTCATTCCAAAAATCAGACTCCCCACCCTCACCATCGTGCTACCATGCTCCTGAGCAATGAGATAGTCGCCACTCATGCCCATCGAGAGTTCCTTAAACGAGGGTTCTGAAGCAAAGAAACGAGTCTTCACCTCCTCGAAGAGTTTTTTCACAGCCTCAAACTCCTG
>JBGUMY010000179.1:0-3778 GCA_045117095.1 Bacteroidaceae bacterium
TTGACTGTGTCCAAATACTGCATTTTTGTTGCTCAATAGGTGGATATAAACCTACGAAGTTGCAAAGTTAGGCATTTTATGTGGAAAATGAAAAATTTTTCTGTACCTTTGCACTCGATTTAACAAATAAGAAGTGTTTTATGGCTCGAAATAAAAAAAAGCAACTCCCTTTATTGGAAAAAGTGACCATCACCGCATGTGCTGCCGAAGGCAAGGCTTTGGGTCGAGTGGATGACAAGGTGGTGTTTGTTCCGTTTGTGGTGCCCGGCGATGTGGTGGATTTGCAGGTGAAGAAAAAGAAGAACTCTTACATGGAGGCTGTGGCAGTGAAATTCCACGAACGTTCATCTTTGCGCACAGACCCTCGTTGTCGTCATTATGGTGTATGTGGAGGTTGCAAGTGGCAGTGTCTCCAATATGAAGAGCAACTCAAGGCAAAACAGCAGCAAGTGTACGATAATCTGACACGTATCGGTAAGATTGAGTTGCCTGAGTTTCAACCGATTTTGGGTAGTAAACAAGTCTATGGCTATCGCAATAAATTGGAGTTTGGGTTCTCCAACAAACGTTGGCTCACAGACGAGGAAGTGAAGCAAGATGTGAAGTATGATGTGATGGATGCGGTCGGCTTTCACATTACAGGGGCGTTCGACAAGATTCTCGACATCACAGAGTGCCATCTGATGGATGACATCAACAATCAAATTCGCAACGAAATTCGTCAGTATGCCTTAAACAATGGATTGGAATTTTATGACTTGCGTGAGAATCGAGGATTGCTCCGTTCTCTCATGATCCGTACCTCGAACACAGATGAGTTGATGTTCCTGGTTCAGTTCCGTATTGATACCGCTGAAGAACAGCAACAGGCCGATGCATTGATGCAACATTTGAGTGAAACTTTTCCTCAAATAACATCTCTTCTTTATGTTGACAACCATAAACTTAACGATACGTTTGGTGACCAAGAAATTCATGTGGTAAAAGGCAAGGATCACATCTTCGAACAGATGGAGGATTTGCGTTTCAAGGTGGGACCAAAATCGTTCTATCAGACCAATACGGAACAGGCGTATGAGCTGTACAAGGTGGCTCGTGAGTTTGCTTTTGGTGCATTAGAACAACCATCTGAAGGCCAACAGGAAAAGCCTCTTGTTTATGATCTTTATACAGGTACTGGCACTATTGCCAATTTTGTTGCTAAGCAAGCTCGTCAAGTGATAGGTATTGAATATGTGCCAGAAGCGATAGAGGATGCGAAGGTGAACTCAGAGATTAACGGTATCACCAACACGCGTTTCTATGCAGGTGACATGAAGGACATTCTCAACAAGGACTTCATCGCTGAGCATGGTCGCCCAGACATTATCATCACCGACCCACCACGTGCAGGTATGCATCAAGATGTGATTGACACCATCCTCTTTGCTGCTCCCCAGCGTATTGTTTATGTCAGTTGCAATCCTGCTACACAGGCACGTGACTTGCAGCTCTTGAATACTGATTATAAAGTAGTTAAAGTGCGGCCTGTGGATATGTTCCCCCACACGCAGCACGTAGAAAATGTTGTTTTATTGGTAAGAAGATGAGCACCTATTCAGATTATAAAGCCGCCAACCATTACACCTCTTATACGGTGCAGGAATCAACCGAGTTGTTACCATTCTTGATGACTACCATCGCTGGCATTTCTCGCACGAAGGCAAAGGAGTTCTTGAGCCAACGCATGGTGTATGTGAACAACGAAATCGTCACCCAGTTCAATTACCCCTTGAAGAAAGGGCAGATTGTGCAAGTGGCCAAGAATCGCCACAAGCACAACATGACCAACAAAATGGTGCGTATTGTCTATGAAGACGCATTCCTTTTAGTGGTAGAGAAGAAGGAGGGAATCGTGACCAATGTGCAGCCAGGCATGCGTCAGGAGAATGTGAAAGCCATTCTCGATGAATATGTGAAGCGTCAAAATCGCAGGTTTGCCGTTCATACGATTCATCGCTTGGATAAGGGTACCTCTGGTTTGCTCCTTTTCGCCAAACGTCGCGATATTCAGCAGATGTTTACAGACAATTGGAAAGAACTTGTGACCGACCGTCGTTATGTGGCTGTGGTTCAGGGAGAAATGGAGAAGGATAGTGGTACTGTTTCCTCGTGGTTGATGGACAACAGGATGTTTGTCACTTATTCCACTCCTTATGACAACGGAGGCAAGTTTGCTGTCACTCACTATCGTACGTTGAAACGTAAGAATGGATTCTCATTGATCGAGTTGATGTTGGATACAGGACGAAAAAATCAGATTCGTGTCCACATGCAAGACCTGAAGCATCCCATTGTGGGCGACTTCAAGTATGGCAGCAATGCTGAGGCATACGGCGAACGTCATGATGCAGCTGGTCGGGTGTGCCTCCATGCTTACCGATTGGTGTTCCGTCATCCTATCACGGGTGAGATTCTCAAGTTTGAGACACCTTTCCCTGCAGCATTCACACGCTTGTTGGCATAATTGGGTATGGATTTTAATCCATTTCTGTTTCCGAAGGTCAAATGAAACAGAAATCAATTCATAAGCATTCCATTTTTATGCATTACTCTTTCATGAGACTTATCTCTATTCGCGCCATCTTCATGGCATGCTGTCTGCTTGCTGTTTCAAGCATGGGACATGCACAAACACAAACAGCTCAACCCGTTGACGACTATGCTGGCATTGTCCGTTACATCCAGAAAGTGATGAACTTCAACACGGCCATTCCTCAGGAGAAGGTCTATATGCACTTCGACAATACGGGCTATTTCGAGAACGAGACCATGTGGTTCAAGGCATACGTAACTCGCACGGATAAGCAGACGGCCACCAATTTGAGCAAAGTGCTTTATGTCGAGTTGCTTAACCCCAGTGGCGATATCATCAAGACGCAGAAACTGCCCATTGACTCGTTGGGACAGGCTCATGGCGATATGAAACTCGACACGCTCTTCGGAACAGGCTTTTATGAAGTGCGTGCTTACACACGTTATATGACCAACTGGGGCGTGAATGCTGTGTTCTCTCGCGTGTTTCCTGTCTTCAAGACTCCCAAGGAGGAAGGCAACTATCGAGATTTGACCCTCGATACAAAACTTTTCAAGCAGCGTGACCCCAACAATCGCGACACCACCGATTCGCTCTATGCCAAGGCCATCAATGAAGGTGTCTTCACCGACGAACTGGCGAAGACCATCAGCGTGCAGTTCTATCCAGAGGGAGGAGACCTGCTCACAGGAAAGAAATGTCGTGTGGCGATGTTGGCTGTCAATGACAACGGACGTCCATATCAAGGCAAAGGAACGGTGGTGAATGCCCAAGGCGAAGTGGTGGCAACGGTGGAGACCGATGCACAGGGTAGGGGATTGTTTACCGTTACTCCTGATGGTGGGCAATTGACGCTTAAGATGGCCAATCTGAAGGATCATGTGCAAACCTTCACACTGCCTGAGGCCAAAGCGGAAGGTTGTGCGTTGACGATGGATATGATGGGCGAAGACATTCTTGCTACGCTTCAGTGTTCGCCCAAGGCCTGCGACCGTTTGCTGGGTTATGTCATCATGAACAATGGTAACATCATTTTCTGCGACACTTTGACAGGCTCCCCCCTCATCGAATTGGAATTGCATCGTGACAAGATGAAGGAAGGAGTGAACCAGTTCACGCTCTTCAATAGTCATGGACAGATTTTGGCTGATCGCCTTTTCTTCATCTATCCTCAGCCTACGCCTGCTGATAGCATCGTGTTCA
>JBGUMY010000180.1:0-8759 GCA_045117095.1 Bacteroidaceae bacterium
AAAAGGCATATTCAGGTGGCTTTGGCCCCGGTGTTCCACCTCTTCCCATCCCGAACAGAGAAGTTAAGCCCGGGCGCGCCGATGGTACTGCACCGCAATGCGGGAGAGTAGGTCGCCGCCTTCTTGAGAGGAGAGGCGCTTTCAGGAGAAATCCTGAGAGCGCCTCTTTCTCGTTTTGTATAGGTGATGAGAGGTTCAAATCCAAGGAGTTCCTCTCTCGTTTTTTAGTTTTGACGGTGAAGTCAAAACTATTCGTTGTCCAATTGTTCGTTGTACTCTAATTCTGCATCCACCAGCAGGATGAGGGCATCGAGTTCGTAAGGACCCATGCCTTCTTTTTTTGCCTTCTTCTGGATGTGGCGAGCAGCCTGTTCTGTGTCGATGTCGATGTAGCCATCGGCATCTGCCTCGTCGTTGAGGGTGTCAAGATACTCTAACAGCACGTCGAGGCAGTAGTAGATGTCCTCTTCGCTGAAGAGTTCGCTGTTTTCCACTCCCATGTATTTCTGGATGAAGGCAACCTCCTTGGCATCTTCTTGGGCACCTTGGAGGATTTCGTCGTCAATGCTTGCCATTAGAGGAGAGCTTTGAGTTTGGCTTCAAGGGTTGGTTTGGGGGCTGCTCCAACCACTTTATCAACAATCTCACCGTTCTTCATGAAGATGATGGTGGGAATGTTGCGAATGCCGAACTTTGCCACAAGGTCGTCGGCATCTTCTTCGATGTTCACTTTACCTACGATGACCTGTCCCTCGTATTGGTCAGCCAGTTGCTGAATGACGGGACCAACCATGCGGCAAGGACCACACCACGTTGCCCAAAAGTCGAGTACCATTGGCTTGTTTTGTGCCAAAACCTCACTGTAGTTAGAATCATTGATTTCCATCTTGAGTTTGTTTTTAGGGTTTATAATGTTAGTTAATACGTATACCGATACCATTTGCTTCATTCTCGCGGATAAACTGATCGAGTGCATGGGTGAACCGTACCTTCATGTTGCGTGACATCAGCGAGAGATGGTTGCTCTCGGTTGTGTGGATGTTGAACACGATTTCCGCATCGCCAGGATTCTCTCTCACGATTTCTGCCAAATCCTCGACCATGGTGGACGAGAGTTTATCCAATGGCACATCGAACGTGATTTTTTGTATCACCTTATCCTTTACATCGGCAAGGAGTTCCACAGACTTGACAATGATATTGAAGAGGCCTTGTTTGAAACGATGCGGCTCGACCTTCAGACGGATGAAGAGTGTGCTTCCCTCCACGAAATAATTGCGGTAGTTCACCCAATCGGAACCGAATAGGGCCAGTTCGCCAGTGCTGGCGAAGTCCTCCATCTTGATGATTCCGTAGGGATGCCCCGTTTTGCTTTCGCCAGTACGGACTGCAGAGACGATACCTCCCAGCGTGACTTCTTCCATCTGCGAAAGTGCCTCTTTTTGCTCTTCTAACTGGTTGAGATGGGCGTTGCACACATAATTCAGTATGACAGAATATTCATCCAACGGATGGGCAGAGAGATAGATGCCTACCAGATCGCGTTCCTTGTTCAGCTTCTCCAACTTTCCCCATGAAGGAACGTTCTTGGGGATGGGAGGATGGCTTACGGAGATGTCCATGCTACCAAAGAGCGATGTTTGTGCCTGGAATTTGTCTTGTTGGAAACTGTTGCCATAGCGCACCAATACATCAAGGAAATTCTCTCCTTGACGTGAACTTGGTACGAAGAATGTTTCTCGGCTCACATCCTTAAAACAGTCGAAAGCACCGGCAACAATCAAATTCTCCATGCTCTTCTTGTTACACTGTGATAGGTTCACGCGCTCAACGAAGTCAAATACGGAGGTGTAAACGCCATTCTTCTCACGTTCTTCGATAATGGCCTGCACAGCCGATTCGCCCACACCTTTGATAGCTGCCATACCAAAACGGATGTCTCCCTGGAAGTTGACGGAGAACTTATGGCGAGATTCATTGACATCGGGTCCCAAAGTGTTAATGCCCATCTGTTTGCACTCGTCCATGAGTTTGCGGATTTCAGTGATGTTGTCGAGCGAACGGCTCATCACTGCAGCCATGAACTGGGCAGGGAAATTCGCTTTGAGATAAGCCGTCTGATATGCAACCCAAGAATAGCAGGTGGCGTGCGACTTGTTGAAAGCGTAGGAGGCGAACTTCTCCCAGTCAGTCCAGATTTTGTCGAGGATGGCTGGATCATGTCCGTTTTTCTTTCCCCCCTCGATGAACTTAGGCTTCATGGCATCTACGATGTCCTTCTTTTTCTTACCCATAGCCTTACGGAGCGCATCGCTCTCACCTCGGGTGAAGTCAGCCAACTGTCTGGAAAGAAGCATCACCTGCTCCTGATAGACGGTGATTCCGTAGGTGTCCTTGAGGTATTTCTCCATGCAGGGGATATCGTATTCGATAGGCTTACGTCCTTGTTTTCTATCGATGAAATCGGGGATATAGTCCATTGGACCCGGACGGTAGAGGGCATTCATGGCAATCAGATCCTCGAAGACGTTAGGTTGCAATTCACGAAGATATTTCTGCATACCTGCCGATTCAAACTGGAAGGTTCCAACGGTACGTCCATCACAATAGAGTTGATAGGTGGCTGGGTCTGTGATATCGAGCAAATCTACATCCAATTCGATTCCCAAGCTTTCCTTCACGTTTTCCACTGCCTCCTTGAGTTGGGAGAGGGTCTTCAAACCCAAGAAGTCCATCTTGATGAGTCCCGTCTCTTCAATCACATGTCCATCGTACTGCGTACATCTGAGTTTCTCGCCTGTCTCCTTATCATCTGCTGTGCTCACAGGCACCCAATCATCGATGGAATCGCGACAAATGATGGTGCCACAAGCGTGTACACCTGTGTTGCGGACGTTGTTTTCCAACATCTGTGCAAAACGCATGGTGTCTCTCAATAATGGATCAGGTGATGTGGCCGCATCTTTCAATTCGGGCAAACACTCGATGGCATTGGCTATATTCATCTTCTTGCCATTAGGTAGTTTGTCGGGAATGGCCTTGCAGATGGCATTCGCCACAGCCAACGGCACTTTCTGCACACGAGCCACATCCTTGATGGCGAGTTTCGTGGCCATCGTGCCATAAGTGATAATATGTGCCACCTTTTCGGCTCCGTACTTCTCTGTAACCCATTGCAACACCTTGCCACGTCCGTCATCGTCGAAGTCGGTATCAATATCAGGAAGAGAGATACGGTCAGGGTTCAAGAAACGCTCGAACAGCAGGTCGTACTTGATAGGGTCAATCTTCGTAATGCCCAAACAATATGCCACAGCACTACCTGCTGCTGAACCACGTCCTGGTCCTACCCAAACGCCCAATTCCTTACGGGCAGAATTGATGAAGTCTTGCACAATGAGGAAATAACCAGGAAACCCCATCGTCTTCATCACGTGGAGTTCAAAGTCGAGCAAGGTCTTCACGTCATCGGGAATAGGATCTCCATACAGTTTTTTGGCTCCTTGGTATGTGAGTTCTTTCAGATAGTCCGCTTCAAACTTAATGCGATACAATTTGTCGATTCCACCGAGTTTTTTAATCTTTTTTTCAGCATCTTCCTGTGACAACACCACGTTCCCGTTTTCATCACGTGTAAACTCATTGAAGATATCCTCATCGGTGAAACGTTTCCTCCACTCCTCTTCTGTACCAAATTCTTCAGGGATGGCAAAGAAAGGCATAATGGGAGGATGATCGATGCTGTAGAATTCCACCTTGTTGAGGATTTCGATGGTATTGCTCAGAGCTTCAGGAATGTCCTTGAACACTTCATTCATCTCCTCCTTTGTCTTGAACCACTCCTGCTTGCTGTAGAGCATACGGTTGGGGTCATCCAAATCCTTGCCTGTAGAAAGGCACAATAAGCGGTCGTGTGCCTCTGCATTCTCCTCATCCACAAAGTGGGAATCGTTGGTGCAAATCAATTTCACGCCATGTTTGCGAGCCAATGATATCAGCGTGGGTTCTATGGCCTTTTGCTCTTTATATACATCACGATTGGCACGTTGCATAGGATCTTTCACCTCATGACGCATCAACTCAATATAGAAATCTTCACCGAAAATGCTTTTGAACCATTCGATGGATTTCTCCGCCTCTGTTATCTGACCATTTTTGACGTAACGAGGAATCTCACCTGCCAAACAAGCTGATGAGACGATCAATCCCTCGTGGTGCCGTTCGATGGATTTGTGGTCTGTACGAGGACGATGGTAATAGCCATCCACCCATGCCTCGCTGACAATCTTCACCAGATTGTGGTAACCGATTTCGTTTTTTGCCAACAAGATGAGGTGCCAACCACTCTTGTCGAGCGCATTGTTTTCTTTCGAATGGAGGTCGCGACGAGCACAATAGACTTCACATCCGAAAATGGGCTTGAATTTTTCTTCGTCAGACTTGCCTTTATTCACCTTGTTGCAATAGTTGAAAAACTCCTTGATGCCAAACATATTGCCGTGATCAGTCACAGCCATGCCCCGCATTCCGTTTTTGATTGCCTTATCTACCAACTTCGGAATGGCGGCTTGTCCGTCAAGGATGCTATATTGCGTATGAACATGCAAATGAGCGAAATCTTCCATTCTCTTCCAATTTTGCCGCAAAGATAATCATTTTTCTCGTTTCCTTTGTTGTTTAATGAGGGTTTTTACCTAACTTTGCATGAAATTCGGAAGAAATGCATCAATTATGTCACAAGCACTGACTCAAACCCAAACCCAAAAGATGGAGCAACAACTCCGTCTCTCCCAACAGCAGCTCCAGTTGGTCAAGTTGTTGGAGATGCCCATTGCTGAGTTTGAGCAGCAAGTGAAAAAGGAACTGATGGATAATCCCGCTTTGGAAGAAGGCGTCCCAGAGGAACGTGATGTTGAGAAAAACGACGATTCCATCGATGAAATGAATATGAATGATACCGGTGTGGATCCTTATAGTGATGAGGAAAGTAATGTCTTGACAGACCTTACAGCTTATAGTGAAGATGATTTGCCTGTCTATGCGTCCAATCGTGGAACCGAAGAACGGAATGAACTTCCTTTGGGTGACAGCGGTTCCTTCATTGAGTATTTGGAATCGCAAATCATGAATTATGAATTGAATGAGGATGAAGAGAAAATCTTGAGGTATTTGATAGGTTCACTTGACAATCGGGGTTTTATAGACCGTTCCATTGCGACACTGACGGATGAATTAGCCTTTAAGGAATATCTGTACGTATCGGAGCAAGAAGTGGAACGAGTGCTTCATATCCTGCAGAGTTTTGACCCGGCAGGTATTGGGGCACGTTCTACCCAAGAATGTCTGTTGCTCCAAATCGACCGGCAACTTAACAATGAGGAAGAGCCTATTTCTGAATTGAAAGAAAAGATTCTGCGATTGGAACGGAACATTATTGCCAACCACTACGACCTGTTTATCAACAAGAATAAGGAAAGGCTGAAAAATAAGTTGGGTATTTCTTCTGTGCAGGTGGATATGCTGTTTGAAGATATCAAGAAGCTGAATGTCAATCCAGGCTTTGCGCTGAGTGAGTCCTCTTCAGATCGTGTGCAGACACAAATTCCCGATTTCATCGTGGAAACAGACCCTGATGGAAACATCCAGATGAGGCTGAACAGTGGTGAAGTGCCAAGACTGTATGTCGGAAAAGATTATCTCAATCAGATGAAAACCTATCAGACGCATCCCAACAAGATGACCCGTAGTGAAAAAGAGGGAATGCTCTATACGCGTCAGAAGATTGAAGCAGCACAGATGTTTATCGAGTCAGTCAAGCAACGTCGTCGAACGATGTACGAAACGATGAAAGCCATCATTGACTTGCAACGCACCTTCTTCCTGACGAAAGATGAGGATGACAAAGTGCGTCTCGTGCTGGAGGATGTGGCCAAGAAATCGGGTTACGATGTCTCGACCATTTCTCGAGTTTGCAGTTCTAAATGCGCTTTGCTCGATGGACATATCTATCCTTTGTCAGACTTCTTCAAACTGACTCGGAAGAATGCGTCTGGAGAAGAAATTGACGGGCATCAAGTGGAAACAATGTTGAAGGACATTGTCAACCACGAGGATAAGATGAATCCTTATACGGATGATCAGATTGTGGAACAGATGAAACTTCGTGGCGTGACGTTAGCCCGTCGTACCATTGCAAAATACAGAATAGAATTGGGCATCCCTCCTGTAGCAAGTCGACGTGGATAAAAAAGGAAAAAAGATGGACGATAGAAGACTGATACGAACAGCAAAGGTGATATCCTCCCTTTTCATGCCCTTTTACGCCCCCCTTTGGGTGTTCTTGGGGCTGTTCTTGTTTAGTTACCTGCAGATGCTTCCGTGGGGCTATAAGTTGTTCATCTTGATTTTGGTGTACCTCTTCACGGTTTTTATTCCCACAATGGGTATCACCACCTTCCGTTTGTTCAAGAAATGGACACATCTCGAACTGAGCCATCGAGAGCATCGTCATCTACCTTATCTTGTCACGCTGCTGAGTTATGGCACTTGTCTGGTCATTATGACCAAGATGAATACGGCAATGTTTTTCAGGGGAATTGTGATGGCGGCATTGATCTCTCAAATCATCTGTATCACTATTAATGCTTGGTGGAAAGTCAGTACCCACATGGTGGGTATGGGTGGTTTGGTCGGTGCGCTCAATGCCTTCAGTATCCTGTTCTTCTATAATCCTGTGTGGCCTTTCTGTGCTCTGTTGCTGCTGTCAGGCGCTTTAGGCACGAGCCGCATCATTCTCCGACAACATAGTCTTGCTCAGGTGCTGGTGGGCTTTGCCATCGGTTACCTATGTGCCATGACGTTTATTTTGATTAGTTGGATGTGAGGAGCTGAAAGTAATTAAGAATTAAGAGTTAAGAATTAAGATGTAATCATATAGTAAATATAAGGAATATGAAACCAATTGTGTCAATCATTATGGGCAGTACATCAGACCTTCCAGTGATGGAGAAGGCTGCCAAGTTTTTCGATGAAATGGAGATTCCATTTGAAATTAATGCTTTGTCAGCACACAGAACTCCTGATGCGGTTGAGGCTTTTGCCAAAGGCGCCAAGGAACGTGGTATCAAGGTGATTATTGCAGGGGCAGGAATGGCAGCCGCCCTTCCAGGTGTGATTGCCGCCAGTACGACATTGCCTGTTATTGGTGTGCCAGTGAAGGGTAGTGTGTTGGATGGTGTGGATGCTGTCTATTCTATGTTGCAGATGCCTCCAGGCATTCCTGTGGCGACGGTCGCCATCAATGGTGCGCTCAATGCTGGCATTCTGGCTGTGCAGATGTTGGCTCTCTCCGACGAAGTGCTGGCTGAGAAGTTTGCCGCTTACAAGAACGGACTTCGCCAAAAGATTGAGAAGGCGAATGCCGAACTGAAAGAGGTGAAGTTTGCCTTCAAATGCAATTGAAAGGGCGGATTCAACCTTTATTAGATTTATCTTTTAACCCACATATTTCTTGTCCGTTATGAGTTATCAGAGAAGAAGAACGACAGATGTGAACGTTGGTGGCGTGATGATTGGAAGCCATTATCCTATTCGTGTGCAGTCAATGGCTAATACCTCGACGATGGACACTGACGGTTCTGTGGCTCAAGCCAAGCGTATCATCAATGCTGGCGGTGAAATCGTACGTTTCACTACTCAAGGCCAGCGTGAGGCACAGAATATGCAGAACATCAGTAATGTTTTGCGTGCCGATGGCTACAAAACTCCATTGGTGGCAGACGTACACTTCAATGCTGCTGTGGCAGACACTGCTGCCACCATCTGTGAGAAGGTGCGTATCAATCCAGGTAACTATGTGGATCCTGCCCGTACGTTCAAGAAATTGGAATACACCGATGCTGAATATGCCGATGAAATCAAGAAAATTGATGAACGTTTCGTTCCTTTCCTCAATATCTGCAAGGCGCATCATACAGCCATCCGTATCGGTGTCAATCATGGTTCTTTGAGCGACCGCATCATGTCTCGCTATGGTGACACTCCTGCCGGTATGGTGGAGTCGTGCATGGAGTTCCTCCGCATTTGTGTGCGTGAGCATTTCTCTGATGTTGTCATCTCCATCAAGGCGAGCAACACGGTGGTGATGGTTCGTACCGTTCGTCTGTTGGTGGCAGAGATGGAGAAAGAAGGAATGGCTTTCCCGCTGCATTTGGGTGTAACGGAAGCAGGTGAAGGTGAGGATGGACGTATCAAGAGTGCTGTGGGCATCGGTGCCTTGTTGTGTGAAGGCATTGGCGACACCATCCGTGTTTCCTTGTCAGAAGCCCCAGAACGGGAAATTCCAGTAGCGAAGAAATTGGTCGATTCCATCGAGGAATGTGCACAGTTGAGAGCAGTGGCGAAGGCTTCCATTGCTGATGATACTGTGAATGTCGAGTTCCATGAGAAGAATTGGGAGGATTTGCAGTTGAAGGCTTCGATGACGTTAGGCGCCCTTTTTATCGACCAATTAGCACACCATCTTATCATCAAGAACGACGGTTTTACCGAAGAAAAGTTGACAGAATTAGCAGATGCGATTCTTCAGGCAGCACGCATTAAGTTCACTAAGACCGAATACATCAGTTGTCCAGGTTGTGGACGTACGCTATACAATCTGGAGGAGACCATTGCCAAGATTCGTGCGGCAGTGAGCCAGCGTGCTCAGACTGACAAGCGTTTTGCCACTTTGAAGATTGGCATTATGGGTTGCATTGTGA